>NZ_JVVG01000116.1:0-32898 GCF_001053265.1 Carnobacterium sp. 1290_CSPC | reverse complement strand
AAAAAACGTATTCGTGTGCTTTAAAATTATTTACCAACACTATTTGTAAAAGAACCAAAAAAAGCACATTTCTGTGCTTTTCATTTAATCATCTTAGAAAAAATATAGCCACTTCCTAAAGACTAAAGGCCCAGTATAAAAAGACTAATCCTGTTATTACAGCAATAATCAAAAGAAAGATAATAATGTCAACGAAAGTATCCCTAGGATTATCACGAATCCGATCTGGTTGTTCTTTAAACCGCTCTTTTCGTCGCTGCCTAGCAGAAAGCTGTTCTAGGCGATTTCGGTCTCCATGTTTATCTTGCGCATTCATTTTTCTTCTATTAAACATTGCCCCACCGCTTTCTCTTTCTCACTCGATTATAAATTGCCTTCTATATATAAAGAAAACTTACCTTGCTTGAAAATATTCTACCTATGATAAGCTCATACCTGGTTTAGCATCCAAAGCTAAAGAAGCAAATTGTTGTGTTTGGTATAAAGACTCTGCTGCAGCACCTATCATCGCCGCATTATCACCGCAAAGGCTTAGTGGTGGGAACTGTAAGGTGACTGGACGATCTAATCCTTCAACTGCTGCTGTTAATTGGCTACGTAAACCTTTGTTGGCTGCTACACCGCCTGCAACCAGTAAGTGGTTGATTTCTGGATATTGGTCTAAGGCAGAAATTGTCCGACCCACTAATTGATCAAGTGCTGCTGCTTGGAATGAAGCTGCTACATTGTTCATATCAACCGTTTCATTCTTTTGTTTGGCATTATGCATATGGTTGATTACAGCAGACTTTAAGCCTGAAAAAGAAAAATCTAATGTATCTTCACCCTTCATAGCTCGCGGATATTGATAAACATCTTCCCCTTCATGAGCCATCTGGTCAATGATTTTCCCACCTGGATAAGGCACTCCGATGACACGGCCAATTTTATCGTAAGCTTCCCCTACAGCATCATCACGCGTATCACCAATTGTTTCAAAATCATTTTCCCCGCGCATAATAACTAGTTCAGTATGACCACCGGATACAACTAAAGCCATCAATGGATAAACCATTGGTGAAATCAGTTGATTGGCGTATATATGACCAGCCATATGATTAACCCCGATTAAAGGTTTTTGATGAGCAAATGCTAAAGCTTTTGCTGCCGTAACCCCAATTAATAATGAACCGACTAGGCCGGGTCCTTGGGTTACTGCGACAGCGTCCACATCTTCCCAGGTCGCGTTACCTTCATTCATAGCTAGGTCGATGATTTGAGTAATTTGTTCTACATGATGACGGCTGGCGATTTCAGGCACGACACCGCCAAACCGCATATGACTTTTAATTTGACTTGCGACAACGTTGGACCGCATGTCTGTCCCGTTTCGGACGATGGCTGCGGATGTTTCATCACAAGAAGATTCGATTGCTAATATTGTTGCCATAGCGAGATGGCTCCTTTCACTTAGTTGTTATCATTTAATTATTGTTTTCTAGAATTCGTTGGTAAATAATGGCGTCGTCTAAGTCTACAGGATAATAGTTGGGACGACTAGCAATTTGTTTGAAGGCTAGTTTTTCGTATAGTTGTCGCGCAGCTTGATTACGGCTCCGGACTTCAAGGGTCACGATTTTACCCTCGTTTTTGGTAAAATAAGTCAGCGCTTCTTCAAGCAAATGTTGGCTTAGTCCTTGGCGACGATAAGCCGGCAAGATGGCGATATTGAAAAGTTCAACGTCGTCAAAAATCAATTGAAAATGCGCTACTCCAACAACCGATAAGTTTGCTGGATCGCGCATAATAAAGAAATGATGGTATGGGTTAGCCAGGCTGGTCCCAATGGCTTCTGCGGTCCAAGACAGGTCCCCCTGAAAGGCTTGGTGCAAGCCAGCGTGGAGATCGGTAGCCATTTTGCCTAAATCTTTAGGGTCTTGAGTTTTAGCCCATTGATAGTCTAGATGGTCGATTTGCACGGGTTACACCCCTTCGACAATTTCGATTTGCTCGACATTAATTAGGGGCGCTAACCGCATTTCGAAAGCATCTTCGTCATTATCAGAGTAATAGTTCTCTTTAGTATCACTTTCGTAAAATCCAAAACGTTGATAAAAACGTTGTGCACCGTGGTTTGAGGCTCTGACTTCAAGGGACATAGCGTTGCGGTCCAGTTGTTTAGCACAGTCGATGGCCCGGTCCAGTAAGGCAGACCCGATACCGATAGATTGGTAATCTGGATTTACGACTAAGTTTGAAATATGGACATCCGTCCGGTCACGGCGACAGCCAATAAAGCCTACTAATTCTTCACCTAAGAAGGCTTGGATGTAATAGGTATTAGGATTTTGGGTCATATCATACAAGAAGTCACGTGCTGTCCAAGAAACGACTTGATGGTAAGCGCGATATTCAACATCAACCATTTGATGAATCACTGTCGTATCTTGCACAACAAAAAAGATAGATTGTCCATCTGGTAAGGCGATTGATTGTTTGTCTAATGTTAAATCAGCTACTAGAGATTTTTTCATGGTAAATAACACCTGTCGATTAAAATTTTTGAAAAATGCTTTAATTTGTTCTCTCCACGTACGTGCCTTCATCCGCCTTAGCCTCCTCAGGATTTTGAGCGACCCAGTTTTCTTCAGCTTCTGATAATTTTGCGTAATCCGGAATAAATGTATCGACGTCCACTTGTTTCAGTGGTAGCGCGCCTAAATGTCCTGCATGTATTAAACCAAATTCATTTGGGAAAATGATTGCCCGGTCGCCAAATAGGGCTTCAATGTCTTGGCGGAAGGCTTCAATATCAGGGCTGATAAAATTCAGCGGTAAGCTTTGTAAGTCCGGATTGTCTTTTAAGTAGGCCTCAACCTGGTCTAAAAACTGGGTAAATTGGCCGTGCGATGTTGTGAATAGTGGCGTGAAACGGTTGCCTTCTCTAAGGTAAACAGTCGCAAAAGCCGTCTTTCTTCTGGCATCGATGAATGGGACGATTAAAGCTGGGCCACTTGTTGCTTGCACGTTGCCCGCTAACGCCATCAAGGTTGGTAAGGTAAACAAGGGAATGTTTAGAGTGTTGGCCATGGTTTTGGCTGCTGTTACCCCAATCCGCAATCCTGTATAAGAGCCTGGTCCCTCTGTAACAACAATGCCTTCAAGGTCAATTGGTTGCCAACCGATTAATTTGAACATACTGTCAATTAAAGGGAGCAACTGGGTTGAATGTTTAATTTTGGTATTAGTGGTCGTTTCTGTCACAACCTGGTCCCCATCACGTAGGGCGACGCTAAGAGCTTGAGTTGATGTATCAATTGCTAAAGTTTTCATAAAACCACCTTTTTAAAATTTGGAGGTGCGATAAAAGTCGTTAAGAGTTGCACCGTGCTGGACCAAAAGCCACATAACACTGCAAGCGGTTAAAGTATTTTGTGAAACGCAGTACTTTCTGGTTTGCGGAGCCTGATATAGTTTTAGACATCGGTCACACCTTTGTATCGGAACTGGATTGCACCCTTTTTTCACACTTGGTCGAGTTCGATTCTGGCACCCTGACGTCAGATCTCGCACCCTTTTTAGTTGAGCTCGCCAGGGCAGACAGGTGTCCGCTTCAGAATAGTTTGTTTCACACTTTGTGTGATACGGCACTATTCTTCCATCGTCTCCTGTCTAAACGCCCTGTCTCACATCCTTTTTCTTAGTATATCAAATTCTACCTTTTAAATGTAAAAATAATTGACGTTCTTATAGGTTTTACCCTATTTGACCGTCAATTGTTTTTATTTTTATTTGTATTTAAGGTTTAACCATTGTCAATTGTATGACCTAGGTCTTTTTGCATTTTGTGGTAGTCTTCTTTTGAGATGTTGAATACTAATAAGTAAGCAATAAATACCAAACCAAATCCAAATAATGGGAACAGGATTGACATGTTGTAGATTGCACTCACATTTGATGCGGTCCAAGTTGTTGCATTATTCAACTCTAATGAAGGTGCTGAGAATGCAATTAATAATGGTACGGCTGCAGATGAGAATGCTGTACCGATTTTACGACAAAAGATATATGAAGAATATAACGATCCGTCTGAACGGAAGCCTTGTTTCCATTCATTGTAGTCAATTGCATCTGAAATCATTGCCCATGATAATAATTGGAAACCGAATGTAAACATATTCGCGACTGCCATCAAACCAATCCAAAGGTAAACATTTTCCACTGGGAATAATAACATTGTTCCATAGATTACCAAGCTACCAAGTAAAGGTGCGATGATGACTTGGCGTTTACCAAATTTACGCACCAGTGGTGTAATCATGAATACCCCAATCGCTAAAGGTGCAATTTCAATAAGGGTGAACCATGAGAATAATGAGCCATCGTTGTATTTAACTTGTAATGTCATTTGGTGTAATTGTGATGCTGAGTAGATGAAAATTGTTTGTGCTGTACCGGCAATAATTTGGGCGATTAAGGCCCGGTTTGAGAATAATGTTTTGAACGTTTTGAAGATTGACGGTTGGTTTTTGATTTGTGCCATATCTGGCTGTACACGTTCTTCTACATTCGAATATAACAAGAAGAATGAGATTAAAGCGACAACCCCTAAACCTAACATTACTGGGAACATTAATTGTCCTTGGAATTGTGATACGACTTGTCCGTCGACTACTTTATCTTGATATATGATTAACGGAATAATTGCTACTGGTAATTTAGCAACCCCTGCACCAATTGAACGTGCTGTAGAAAGTTTTGTACGACCTTCAGATGAGTCAGTTACTACTGAGTTTAAAGTACCATAAGGGATGTTTACTAAAGTGTAAGCAAAGTCCCAAGCCACATAAGAAATGGCACAGACAGCTAACTGCACACCATAGCCCATTGATGAGGTATCAAAGTACATAAAGGCTGAAATGATGGCTAGCAATGGACCCCCAACTAAAATGAATGGTTTATACCGGTCACCTTTAAAAGGTTTAATCCGGTCAGAGAAATAGCCAACCAATGGATCATTCACCGCATCGAATACACGTGTCAGAATCATTAAGGCAGCAAAGTGTGTCGCTTCAATTCCAATGTAAGATACATAGAAAATTGTAAGGTAGTAAGTTACAACAGAATAACTTAGATTACAACCAAAGTCTCCAAAAAAGTAACCAATAATATCACGGAAGCCAAATGGGCGCTTATCAGTTGCATCCATCGTCGCCGAGTTTTCGTACGAGTTGCTCATACTATTCCTCCTGTGTTTACGAAATTTACCTTCTGCACATTGTTACAAGGCTATTTTACCAAATAAATTTGATAATTTTATTAAATATTGCAATTTTACATAATCTTCACAAGAAACTAATATATATAATAAAGTATACTGCTTAAGAATTTTTTTCTGTTTGAATAAACGCTTATAAAACTCAAAGAAAAAGACTTATTGATAGGCGATACAAACTTATTATTTGCCTATATTCTTGAAGCTATCATATAAAAGATATATCCATTACTTGATTCGAATTCGAAAGAATGATATACTCAATTTATAAATTAATTCGAATTAGAAATACCAACCTAAAAATGATTACTGATTTTTACATTGCTAATCCAAAACCCTAATTTTAAGGAGGATTTCCTGTGCCTGAAATCATTGAAAAATTGCACCATATCACTGCTATTGTTGGAGCCCCTAACCAAGTGTTGGCATTTTACCGTGACATCCTGGGTCTTCGTTTAGTCAAGAAAACCCTAAATTACGACGACCCTTACACTTACCACCTATATTTCGGTAACAATGAAGCTGACGCCGGGACCATCATTACCTTCTTCCCTTGGGAAAATAACCACCTTGGTCAATTGGGTGACGGTCAAGTGGCGACCACTTCTTTTGCTATTCCAGCTGGCAATTTAGATTTCTGGGCTAACCGCTTGGAAGCCAAAGGCATTCAATTTGCCCGCGGTAGCCGTTTTGACAATGAAACAATTCTCGTCAAAGATTTCCATAATTTAAATATTGAGCTGGTTGAAAAGGATTGGGGTAAGGCCAATACTTACGCAGTCGACGACATTACGCCTGAAACAGCTATTCAAGGTTTTGCTGGTGCGGTTTTATATAGTCACCGCCCTGACCATACGGTTGAATTGTTCGACCAAGTTTTCGGTTGGCATAAGGTGGGCGAGGACAGCCAATATATTCGTCTACAAGCACCTGGTGAACGGAAGGAATGGCTAGATATTCGAAAAACTGCTGATTCTTTTGGTAAAATGGCTATCGGTACAGTTCATCACATCGCCTTTGAAGTGGCGGACGAAGAGGCCTTAAACTATTGGCTAGAAGTGGCCCAACAACGTGGTTACCACACTAGCGATATCAAGAACCGTGACTATTTCAAATCCTTATACTTCCGCGAGCGCGGCGGGATTTTGATTGAATTAGCGACTGCTGGCCCAGGTTTTACTTGGAACGAGACGTTTGAAGAACTTGGTAGCCAATTATTCTACCCAGCCAAACATGAAGCGATTATCGACCAAATTAAAGCCAACTTGACACCCCTAGATTTCTAAAAAGGAGTTCATCTATGAGTTACGAATATATTTATCAAGCAGCAGAAAACCAAGCTGAAGCCAACACCCTACTACTTTTACACGGTACAGGCGGAACTGAGCACGACCTACTAGACATTGCCCAATTTATCGATCCCAATGCCAACATCCTATCATTGCGCGGTAACGAGCCTGAAGGACCCATGAATCGTTTCTTCAAACGCCACGGTGAAGGCAACTTAGACATCGAAAACTTGAAATACCATGCCAAAGACCTGTATAATTTCATAGGAGCCTTGGCAACGGAAAAAGGGTTCGATCCAGCTAAAGTAGTGCCAATTGGTTATTCAAATGGCGCAAATATTGCTGGCGGTGTTTTATACCTATTTGACAACCCTTTTAAGGGCGCGATCTTACTCCACCCCATGGTGCCATTTAGAGATGGAACTATGCCTAACTTGACCCATACACCTGTCTTTATTGGTGCTGGTTTCAACGACCCAATCTGTGCACCAAGCGAAAGTGAAGAACTTAAAACCAGCCTAGAATCAGCTGGTAGCCCAGTTACCCTTCATTGGGAAAACTACGGCCATTCCTTATCTATGCCTGAATTACAAGCAGCGAAAGGATGGTACGCTACCGCTGTTGGCTAATACAAAAAAAGGAATGATAATCAATGGATTCTGATCAATTATTAAAACGCATTAATGAGCTAGCTGCTAAGAAAAAAGCTGGCACGATCACTGAAGAAGAACTAGTTGAACAAAAAGAGTTGCGCCAAGTTTACTTGAAACAATTCCGTTCAGCCTTCAACGACATTATTTTAAACACGCGGGTAATCGACCCTGAGGGTACTGATGTGACACCGCAAGCCGTTCGCGACGCCAAGAAAAAACAAGCCCATGAACAAGAAACAAAAACTGAAGATTCAACAAATATAGATAAATAAAAGCTAATTATCAAAAAGATGGGTATCACCTAGCAAACCGGTGATACCCATCTTTCTATTAAATTAAGCTAAAATATTAGCACCATTTGATTGAATGACGTCACGGTACCAGAAGAATGAGTCTTTACGTGAACGGTCGAAGGTACCGTTTCCTAGGTCATCTGCGTCTACTTCACCACCAGTAGCAAAGTTAACAACTTTCAAGACTTCTTCATATACCTCTGGTACGTGGTTCCCAATGACTACTTGGTATTATCCACCAGCTTGCATGACTGTTACCACACCATCACGTTTCTTCAAATACTCTGTATTGGCTTTGCTTTCGTCTTTTAAATAGAAACGCAAACGCGTCACACAATGTCTAACTTCCTTAACATTTTCCCTGCCTCCGACTTTATCGACAATGTCTTCTGCTAATTGTGTGTATTTCGCCATTTTCTCTACTCCTCTTCTTTTATAAAACCTAACTGACTATACAAAAAAGACCAGAGCATAAAAGTATAGCTATTAGTCCCAAGACTAATCTGCGATAACTTTGATGCCTGGTCTTGCCGGCCGAGCCGTAACTAATCCAGTATACAGAGTACTTGTTCTTTATCTAATTGCAATATTACCTCGAATTGAAAGCGTTGTCAACGCATTTAGAAAACGTTTTCTAAATATTTTAATAAACCATAAATTCGGTTGACACGAGCAGCATAGAACATTACTTACATTTTTATACCTAGATAACGTGCAAGTTCATTTGACATATATTTTTTTCATTGGCTACCTTTAAAACTCTGAGTCCGATTGTCTTCTGTCACATTTTAACAATAAAAAACACCCTCATCGCTTTGAGGGTGAAAAAGGAAAAAACAAAAATGAAAGGATGATGCAATCTATTAGAGGTCTAGATTGCCTCAAAAACATTATAGCATGGTTCAAATAAAAATGAAAGCCTTTTTATGAAACGTTTTCAATGTTGCTACTATAGGATTTCTCTATCATTTGTGACCTAGTGCGTCATTAGACTAAAAATTCATATAATGTCGGATTTTCAGATACCGAAATGTAATTGGCATCAAAATTCTTCAACCGGTCTAATAAACCGGGTAGGGTTTCGTAGTCACCCAATAGGATCCCAACAAGGGCTGGTCCATTTGACCGGGAAATTTTCTTGGTATATTCAAACTTAGCGATATCATCGTCGGGGCCTAAAACGTCCGTTACAAATTCTCTTAATGCGCCTGGTCTTTGCGGGAAATTCACTACAAAGTATTGTTTGGTTCCAGAATAGATCAAAGCTTTCTCCTCAATTTCCGCCATGCGGTTGATGTCGTTATTACCACCAGAAATGATGCAGACAACTGTTTTGCCAACAAGGTCTTCGGCCATATTATCTAGGGCAGATACGGTCAAGGCACCTGAAGGTTCGGCTACGATGGCTTGCTTGGTGTACAAGTCAATAATAGTCCCCGCAATCTTACCTTCTTCGACTGTTTCAATACGGTCGATATTGTCTTTCGCGTATTGGAAGGTGATGTCCCCTACCTTACCAACCGCTGTACCATCTGCGAATTTGTTCACTTTCGCAAGTGCTGTCGGCTGACCTTGGTCAAGGGCTAGTTTCATGGACGCTGCACCGGCTGGTTCAACGCCAACAATTTTGGTTTCAGGCATGGCTTCACGGACATATGCAGAAACACCAGAAATCAATCCACCCCCTCCGATAGGCACTAAGACATAGTCTGCAGTTTCCCCGTCGGCAGTTAGGCTTTGGTGGATTTCAACTGCTAGTGACCCTTGCCCAGCGATGACATTTTCATCATCGTAAGGTTCAATAAAGGTCATCTGGTTTTCAGCACCATATTCGTGCGCAGCTTGGCTACACTCATCGAAGGTATCTCCTTCAATGACAATATTCACATAGTCGCCACCAAAATATTTTACTTGGTTAATTTTTTGAGCGGGTGTCGTATTCGGCATATAAATCGTCGCCATTACTTGCTTTTCGTTACATGCAAAGGCTACCCCTTGGGCGTGGTTGCCGGCTGAGGCACAGATAACACCTTTAGCTAAATCATCTTCATTTAGTTCACTAATTGAATAGTAGGCACCTCTTAATTTAAATGAACGTACAACTTGTAAGTCCTCACGTTTCAAATAAATGTTGGCCTTATACTTCTCAGATAAATATTGATCGTATTGTAAAGGTGTCTGCTTGACGACCGACTGTAATTTTTTGTAGGCACTCAATACCTTCTCCTTATTGACGCTTTTGACCATGTAGTATCCCTCTTTCGTTTTGACCCTTTTTGTATAGCTTTAGTTGTTTGTGTCTACAGCATTCTCTTTAACGAACGGCATCATTTCGCGTAAGCGACCACCAACTCCTTCAATTTGGTGCCCTTGCTCTTTTTCACGCATTGCATAGAAGTCTTTAAAGCCGTTATCGTAATCATCTGTGAAACGTTTAGCGAATGAACCATCTTGGATATCATTTAAAACATCCTTCATACGTTCTTTCACATCCGGTGTAATTAAACGCGGTCCTGATACGTAGTCCCCATATTCAGCAGTATTTGAACATGATTTACGCATGTGGTCCATACCACCTTCATACAATAGGTCTACGATTAATTTCAATTCATGCATTACTTCAAAGTAAGCAATTTCTGGTTGGTAACCAGCTTCAACTAAAGTTTCAAAACCTGCTTGAATTAAATGCGTGGTCCCACCCATTAATACAGTTTGTTCACCGAATAAGTCAGATTCGGTTTCTTCACGGAAGTCTGTCTCGATGATTCCTACACGAGTTGCCCCGATACCATCAGCCCAAGACATGGCTAAGTCGCGCGCATTACCTGTTGCATCTTGATATACCGCAAATAATGACGGCACCGCTGAACCTTTCGTAAATTCACGGCGTACCAAGTGTCCGGGTCCCTTAGGCGCAACCATGAACACATCAATTGAAGGATCTGGTTGGATGTTTTTGAAGTGGATGTTGAAACCATGGGCGAAGGCTAAAGCATTTCCAGCTTCTAAGTTCGGCGCAATTTCATTGGCATAAGTATCTTTTTGAATTTCATCTGGTAATAAAATCATGATGATATCCGCTTTTTTCGTCGCTTCTGCAACTGAATATACATCAAATCCATCGTTACGCGCACGGTTTGCAGAGCTACCTTCGCGGATACCGATAATGACATTTTGGCCATTATCTCGTAAGTTTTGCGCATGCGCATGCCCTTGTGAACCATAGCCGACTACAGCGATTTGTTTACCTGATAATGCATTACTGGTCATATCTTTTTCGTAGTATACTTTTGCCATATTTTTTGCCTCCATATATGTTCTGTCGAGTGTTCTTGTATCAATTCTTTGAAAAATAGCTATCCTAGCCAAGCTCAGATGGGTCTAACAGTGTTGCACTCACCACATCCACTTGCTTCAATAATTGTCTGGTCAAAAGAGTCGCCGCTTCCAAATCTTGGAAATTAATCCCTATCGTAATATAGGAAATCGCCGGATTGTCCGTCCCTGCTAGGGTTAAAGTGTCAATGTTATAACGCGGTTTAAGGACAACTTGAGTCACCCGGTTTAAAACACCAGGCCTATTCACTACTTTTAATCGGATAAATTGAAAGATCATGACAAGCCCTCCATTTCATTATTTGCCTTACCAGATGGCACCATCGGGGTAACCCGTTCGTACTTATCAATCAAGACTTCTAATACATAAGCCCCGTCAAAAGCCAACATCTCATCTACCGCCGCCTGCATATCCGCTGGGTCCGTTACCTTAGCCGCCTTCACGCCTAAAGCTTCCGACAACTTCACGAAGTCTGGCAAGCTCGATCCAAATTCAGAATGTGAGTAACGGTCTGAATAGAAAGCATGTTGCCACTGATGCACCATCCCAAGCACCGTATTATTTAAAATAATAAATTTCGGTTGAATGCCATAATGTTGGATGATATTCAATTCCTGGTTGGTCATTTGGAATCCTCCGTCACCGATGATCCCTACAACAGGATGTTTCTCATCCGCCGCAAATGCCGCCCCAATCGTTGCCGGCACCCCGTATCCCATAGTACCCAGTCCACCTGACGTTAAGTTTTGGCCAGGGAATTGGTAAGGATAATACTGGGCAGCCCACATTTGGTGTTGGCCAACGTCGGTCACGATATAGGCCTGACCATCCGTCGCCTTCCCTAAGTAATCCAGTACCGCTTGTGGTCGAATCGCGTCTGTCATCTCAGGCACCCGAGTAGGATGTAAGGCTTGGTTAGCCGCTTGGTGAGCCAACCAGTCCGTCTTATCAGACCAGCCCGAGATAGCTCCTTGTAAAAGGGCCCCCAAAGCCGTTTTAGCATCTGCCAGTAAGGAAATATCTGGTTCCATAATCTTGCCAATCTCCGCTAAATCAATATCCACATGGATAATCTTGGCATCCGGCGCAAAATTGTCAGGATTAGAAGCCACCCGGTCGTCGAAACGGCTACCAATATTTAAGAGACAATCTGTCTCCATCAAGGCCATATTGGCTGCATACGTTCCGTGCATCCCTGCTAGCCCTAAGTTTAGGGGGTCATCACTAGCAAGTAAGCCAATCCCTAGTAGGGTATGGGTTGCCGGGATATTGTACTGATGAGCAAAGTCGCGTAGTTCTTGGTGGGCTTCAGATTTCACCACACCGTTCCCTACTAACAACAAAGGTTTTTCAGCTTGAAGCAAAGCTTCCTTAATCGCAGCTACCGCTCCCAAGTCTACCTCATGATCCATGTTGTAACCTGGTAAATCGAAGCTATCATCAATATCTTCTAAAGCTACTTCCTGCACGCCGATATCTTTCGGGATATCCACTAAGACAGGTCCTTTACGGCCGGAATTCGCTAAGTAGAAAGCTTCTTTGATGATACGTGGAATATCTTTAGCATCTTCAACTTGATAGGCATATTTCGTGATTGGCGTCATTAAAGAGACAACGTCGGTTTCCTGAAAGGCGTCTTTCCCAATACCAGATGTCGTAACCTGGCCCGAAATGACGACTAGAGGCACCGAATCCATCTGCGCTGTCGCCACCGCAGTGACAATATTTGTCGCTCCCGGTCCACTAGTTGTCACCGCTACACCCACTTGGCCAGCCACACGGGCGTAACCATCGGCCATGTGACCAGCACCTTGTTCATGACGAGCTAAGACGTGATTGACATTCTGGCGGAAAAATTCATCATATATATGTAAAGCTGCACCACCAGGATAGCCAAAAATAATCTCTGCACCTTGATCTCGCAAGGCATTGACGAGCAATTCCGTTCCTATGCTGATCTTCTTCGTTCTCTCCACATGAGCACCCCATTTCTTTAAAATTTCATTTCCTTGGTATTGAAAGCAATAAAAAAGGCATCCCACAAACAGTATGTGGGATGCCAAGTCCCACTCAACATCGAATAGGACTCAAATTAACAGTAGTTAATTCCAGTCCTACGTCACGATAATGACTACAATATTAAAATTCGCTGCTTTGAACGATTTCATAATGAGTGAAACTCCTCTCGTCTTTTTTAATGATTCAATAACGAAATTATACTGAGAACTCTTTAACTTGTCAATGGTTATTTTTAATTGTTTTCTCATTTATATATCTGTGATTCGCCATATTGACTTTCTTTCTTGGTATGATAAGTTTAATTTAATAGAATATTCGACTACATTCAGAAAGGATACGCCATGACATCAACCACAGAAAAAACCATCATCGAACTCGACAATGTCTGCTTCAACCGCCAAGATAAGGCCATATTAAAAAACATCCAATGGACCATCAACCAGGGGCAACACTGGGCCCTACTTGGTTTGAATGGGTCTGGTAAGTCGTCCATCATCAACATTCTAACCGGCTATCATTTTCCCTCTAGCGGTCAGGTGAGGGTCCTTGACCAGTTATTTGGCGTATCCTCAATCCCTGACCTACAAAGAAGAATCGGTATAGTTTCTGCTTGGATCAACCAAGAAATCCCAAGCCACTTATCTGTATTAGACACCATTATTTCGGGTAAATTTGCCAGTCTAGGCCTTTATCAAAAAGTAACGGATTCTTTAATCCAGGAAGCTGAAGACCTCTTAGAAACCTTTAATTTCGCCGCATTTAGGAATCGCAGAATGGCGACCCTATCTCAAGGTGAACGACAAACCGTTTTGATCTTACGGGCCTTAATGACACAACCTGAATTATTAATCTTAGATGAACCAACTAGTGGACTAGATTTATTTGCCCGAGAAAGTCTCTTAGCCATGCTGGACAAATTGGCCAAAGAAAAACCAGAAGTCACCCAATTAATGGTGACCCACCATACTGAGGAAATTATCCCACTTTATCAAAAAATTTGTTTATTAAAAGATGGGGAAATTTTTGCCAAAGGTGATCGGCCCTTGATGCTAGACCCTGATAGACTGCATGATTTCTACGGCCAGCCAGTACTTTTACGTCCCTTTAAAAAAGGCCGCATCTTGGTAATGCCAAAATAATTTATACAAGAACTTTCAAGTCTTCGGCATGGCTTTCACTCTCATTGCTTTTAAGAGAAGATGCTAGGAAATATTTTGCCTCGGCTATACCTTACTTTCAATATTTCCCCATTCACATGTAAAATAATTCCTTCAAAGAGGCTGATGACTAAAATCATCAGTCTTTCTTGACGTACCTAAACTACCTATGCTGTATTGCACGATATCGTTATTCAAATTCACGGTACTCAAAAAGCCGCGATAGTCTATCGCGGCTTTGAAAGGTATATATATAATTATTTGAGTATTTGACGGAATGAATATCACCCAAATTAAGACAATAGGATTAGAGACGTATATGAAGTTGTGTTTTGCAATAGAGAAGTACATAGTTTTGCAACGAAAAATACACAATGTTGCCACCCAATAGTTTCCGTTTAATTATTCTGTTTTTGATAAAGCATTTTTCAATCGATAACTTTCACCTGTAAAGGTTAATATATGTGCATGATGAATAAGACGATCCACTAGCGCCGAGGTTAGGCGCGGATCAATAAATACCTTGTTCCAACTGCTAAACTCTAAATTGGAAGTAATGATGATACTTTTAGTTTCATACCAATCACTAATTAATTGAAAAAGTAATTCTGAACCATTTTTATTAAATGGAACATAGCCCATTTCGTCTAAGATAATCAGTTGAACTCGGTTAAACTTCTTTTTGAAACGTTCTAATTGATTTTCTTTCCATGCTTTCTCTAATTCGATGACAAGATCACTCACACGCCAAAATCGCGTTTCAATTCCTTCATGACAAGCTTTATACCCCAATGCAGTTGCTAAGTGTGTCTTTCCGGTACCTGGGGCACCAATACACACTACATTCTGGCGAGATTGAATAAAATCTAAAGAGGTTAGCTGCTCTTTCGTATCTTTATCTTGTACAAGTATTTGGTTGTGCCATTCAAACATTTCAAGGGTTTTGTGACTTGAAAATTTCGCTTGTTTAATTAAACGCTGGATTCGTCGTTCTTCTTTAGCCTCAACCTCACGAATTAATAACTCAAGTAACCATTCTTCTTTATTTGAAACTTCAACTGAATCAATTAAACTAGGTATACGACTTAGTCGTAATTCTCTACAAACGGATTCTAAAGTATGGTTCATACACTCACCTCATTGGTACTAGGTTTCACCAAGGCATCATAGCCTTGCCAGTTCACATCACTGATACTCTCTTCATTTTCTTCAGTGACGAGCTCATAGAACCGCTCGTTTAATTCAATCATCGTGTGAGTGACAAGTAAGTCCAATAATCGATCAATTCTTTGATAAAGTAAGCGCAGATTATCGATTCCCAAATAGGCTTGAATCCGACCGGGAAGATATTTCCAGTAACGAGAATAAGAAATCTTAGACAAACGTTGTCTCCAATCCTTGAGGATTGTGTACCAATCAATCGCTCGTTTTCGGTATAAATACGGTCGGAAATCTTCTTGTATGATTTCACCATTTTGAGTCACAATTCGATATTTATCCCACGTCAGATAAGCGTATAGATTCCCATGACGCCATGAGTTGTGGATATGTATTAAAGCATTATCCAATTTTATTTCATTTAATTTATTAGCACGTACGATAACCTCTTTGAATACGGGATAATCTTCATCCGGTAATGCTAGACAAACCTGTTTTTCCTCTTGCCAAAGTGATTCAATCGTTTGTTTTTTTTCATAATGTTTTTCTTGGCGCTTCTCAATCATTTTTTTCTCTAACTCGTGATTTAATGAAGTGAAGTCTTTCATTATTGGTGTTTCCGAGAAGAAATTATACCTTACATAACCAACTTTATTTTCTACACTTCCTTTTTCATGACCACTCGCAGGATTACAAACCTGTACTTGAAAACCATAATGTATCGCAAACTGTTGGAATTCGTCGGTTAATATCGGATCTTCAAATTTTGATTTTGGTTTGACAACGGCAGTTGTCATATTATCAATTCGAATTTTCCGAGGCACACAGCCCATTTGAGTAAAAATCTGTTTCATCCCAGTCAATAAGCATTCCTGATTTTCACTGGGTAGAGCTACGGCGAATCCAGAATTACTATAAGGAGTGCTGAGTATTAGTGCTTTTACGTCCTTAAAAGATCCTTCATGTTCAACTTCCATCGTTCCAAAATCGAGTTGTGCTTCAGCCGGTGGGTGTTCTAAACGCTCATAGCCCGTAGCTGGTATATCATTATGGTGTGTACTTTTCCATTCTTGTACGTAATTACAAACTGTGCGATAAGACCCAGGAAAACTTAGTTCCTTTAGAAATTTGAAATAATTTTTATTTGTTCTTCTCTTTTTCTTAGGAAGACGATAGTCTTCTTCTAACCACAAGGAGACGATGTCTCCCCATTCTTCATCGTACATCATCCCTGATTTTTTCGTACTCTTTTCTCCAGGGAGGATGGCATTATCGGCATACTTTTTAGCAGTACGCCAATTAATATCTAATGTATTAGCAATTTCATTAATTGATTTATCGTGATTATTCCGTAGATTTTTGATAGTATTAATATCGGTCATTGTTAGCATCCTTTTCTACCTCCAAGTTAAGCGTCGTAACTTAAACTTTAGAGGATTATTGGGAGGCTAACAAGGCCTTTTTTTATTGCTAGGCTATGTACTTTTTCGTTGCAATCTTCTGTACTTTTATATTGCCATAAACAGAAGTCTAAGATCTATTCGTAGTTTGCACGGTAGTATTGGTTAACACGCAGGTTTAAGTTTTCCAAGAAGCCTGTACCATCTGTTAGGCCATCTGTTAAAGCAACTAGGCTATATTGAGCTTCGTCGTTTTCATAGTAGATACCACCGTCATTTAAGGCAGTGCCGTAGTTACCATATTTATTCGCCATCAAACTGCTGTTCACGTATGTTGTAAATAAGCGGTCTGGTGAAGTATTCAATAGATAATCCACAAGTGGTTGATAGGCACCATCCGTTGCTAATAAATCATAGTAAGCTGATAGCAGTTCAGCAGAAGCAACGTTGTCGCTATAGAATGCCTCATCAATTGCGACATCCACACTACTAGCAATGCTTGTTTTATATGTTTCTGATCCGTAAAGTTCATTATAGTATCTAATCAACATATTCGTTGCTGTATTATCTGAATACATCAAGGCGTTAGCGATTAAATCTTCGATAGTATAGGCTGCTTGACCTGTGCCGCTAGCAACTGCTGCGGTAATGGTACCGTCACCCTCTTCATAGTCTGCGTATGTATAGGTAACCTCTGTATCCCAGTCAACATAGCCTTCTTCAATCGCATCTACATACATTTCCGCTAGCGGTAACTTAATCGTAGAAGCGGCAGTTTGGAAGGTACTTTCGTTAATTGTGTAGCTTTCGTCAGTTTTAAAGTTGGTATATTGTAGCGAAACTTGGCTTTCATCTACCCCAAATTCTGCCATTGTCACTTCAATCAATTCATCCATTGAGGCGTATTGACTAGTATCGATTAGTTCAATACCTGACGCTTGCATCAAATCCAGGTTGTATACTTCTTCATCACTTAAGGTTAATGGGGTGCTACCTGAAGATTCACTTGCAGTAGATTCGTCTACTGTCGCTGTTAATGAATCGCTTGATTCACCCTCATCATTATATTTAAATATAGCAATTAATACTGCTATTAAAGCCACTCCTAGAACGAAGAAGGGCACTAGCGGTTTAATACTAGATTTTTTTCTGCTTTTCGACATGCATTACTCCTTATTCATTTTTAATATTCTATGGTCCTCATCCCATGCATATGAATTTTACCAAGAAAATATGATAATACTGTGACAATTTCCCACTTATTGTGAATGAATGATGTTTTATATTTTAAGAGTATGTTAATTCTATGCCTAGCTCTCATATAAAACAAGACAAGATGGTTATCCTGTCTCGTTATGGTAGTTATTAATAAGCGCGTGCATACCACACAGTGTATTTAGCAGGTTTACCAGAATATAGGTCAACTGTTTTTTCTACTGGTGGGTTGAATGGGATATTACGTGAAGTGAATCCTGTGGCTTCTTTGATGGCTGCTTCTGATTCATCAGTACCATCCCAACCAGCTAAAATCCAACCTGGACGTTCGCCATTTTCTTCACAAGCTGCTAAGTGAGCAGTCAATTGATCCATTGTATCAATATCAAAATGTTCATTCTCAGCACGGAAAGCTACCGCTTTATCGTAAAGACGTTGGTGCATTTCATCAAAACGGTTATTAATTTCAGCTACTATGTCTTGATCTAGTGAAAATGCCTCTTTACCATCAACATCGCGCATTTTAATCATGACTTGGTTGTTTTCCATATCACGTGGACCAAATTCAATTCTTAATGGTACACCATGTACTTCAGACTCATTGTATTTGTAACCTGGTGAGTTGTTTGAATCATCAAGGTTTACGCGTAAGCCCGCTGCTGATAAAGTGGCCTTGATTTCTTGTAATTTCTCAAGTACTTGTGGATTTTTCTTGATGTTCCCAACAGGAATTAGAGAAACTTGGGTACCGGCAACGCGTGGCGGTAAGACCAATCCTTGTTCGTCACCGTGGATCATGATCATGGCACCGATTAAACGGGTTGATGAACCCCAAGATGTTGTATGTACGTATGTATGTTGGTTGTCTTCATTCAAGAATTTAATATCAAAAGCTTCTGCAAAGTTTTGACCTAAATAGTGAGAAGTTCCCGCTTGAATTGCTTTTGTATCTTTTGTCATCGCTTCAATCGAGAAGGTATCTACCGCACCAGCAAAGCGTTCTGATGGTGTTTTTTGTCCCTCATAAACTGGCATTGCAAATACTTCTTTTACTAGGTCAGTATAGTAGTGCAACATTTTCATCGTACGTTCGCGTGCTTCTTCTTCAGTTGCATGCGCTGTGTGACCTTCTTGCCACAAGAATTCTGATGTACGGATAAATGGTAATGTCCGTTTTTCCCAACGGAAGACGTTAGCCCATTGGTTTAATTCCATTGGTAGGTCACGGTATGAATTAATCCAGTCAGACATAGCGTTTCCGAATAAAGTTTCAGAAGTTGGACGTAATGCCAATGGCTCTTCTAATTTTTCTTCACCTGCTTCAGTTACCCATGGCAATTCAGGCGCGAAACCTTCTACGTGGTCAGCCTCTTTTTCAAAGAAGTGTTTTGGAATTAACATTGGGAAGTAGGCGTTACGAATATCTTCCTTCTTCAACATTTCGTTAAAGGCATCTTTATATGATTCCCATAATAAAAAGCCATCTGGTTTAAAAATCATTGTCCCACGGGCAGGACCGTAATCCATTAAATCACCCTGTTGAATTGCTTGTAAATACCATTTTGAAAAATCTGTTTGTTGTAAGTTTTCTGTTGCTTCTTGCTTCGCCATTTTCATACTCCTTTTAAAAAAATATTCCTTCAACCAAAAAGAGCATCCCATCCATAAAGGACGAAATGCTCGCGGTGCCACCTTTTTTAGTCAGAGATACAAAAGGTCTCCAACTCTCTCAAAGACGATAACGGCGCCACCGTGCCTTTTTCAAGGCGATTTTTATAAGTAGTAGGTTCATGTAGTCAGTGGGGATATGCTTACACCTGATCATATCTCGCTTAATCCTTAACAACATTACTAGTCTACAAATCGTTTGTTTATTCGCTTAGCTTACAGCCTATATTTTGCTTGATTAGCTAGTAAAAGTCAATATCTCTAGTCTTTTTCCCATGAGAAAAGACTAGTTTCATTAATCAAGCAAGTCAACTGTTAAATGACTAACCAATTCTTTCGTTAAGATTCGTTTTTGGGCATGACCTGATTTTCGGCCTTCATAACCGTTACATAAGTAGACTTCTTCATCTGTATGTGCAACAACTTCCGGTAAATGATAGTCAGGGTCTACATAGTCTTTCAAGACTACATAGGTTAGAAAAGCCGTTGCAGCTAGATAACGCTCACCGGTATGTTTCTCACCAATGACCTTGGCAAAAATTTCCATCGAACGTTTACCTGCTCCCGTTACATAGGTTTCAACATGGGCAATATCGCCTTCTGGCAAAGGCGCTATGAAATGAATATCGTCCATATTAGCAGTCATTGTACCATATGGCGTCAACCGACCTGCGGATACAGAAGCCACATTATCCATGATATATAATATTTGGCCACCATATAAATTCTTATAAAAATTGGTTTGATTAGGCATAATTCGATGTGATTGTACTGCCTTAGTTCGTTTACAAGTTACTTGTGTCATAAATCTGACCTCCATTTAATCATTCATTCCGGACCTTTTAAGTGATTTACTTAAAGGTAAGGATAGAATAGGCGTTATAATCCCTGAAGTGACAGCTTCTAATAACCCATTACCGCCAATGGTAACTAAGAATGTAGCAATTAAAGCAGATGTTGGGATATTTAGCGCATTCGCATAAGCTTCTGCTGAAAATAGGTAAATCGCACCTAAAACAGTAACTGTATTCACTATAGAGCCGGTAACACCTGTAATGATAAATTTTGTTCTATCTTTCACCTTACCATCAAGGTATATAGCAATCCATCCTGAAATAAAGCCCACTAGCATCCGCGGAATAACAGATACTAAGGGGTTTAAGAAAACTACTGACATGATATCGGGCACAATTGCTGCCTTGATCATCCGCAAAATACCCCAAGAAGCACCGAGGATAAGTCCAGTTTGTGGCCCAAATAAACTAGCACCGATAATAACTGTTACATGAATAATTGTTGCCTGGACTGGTCCAATCGGGATATAGCCTATTCCAGGAACAAAAGTTTGAATAATTAAAATCGCCAACATCAAACTAATCACAGTTAATCTGGCGGTCCGTTCTTTTTGATGATCCATAATAAACCTCAATATCTAAATTTATAATATATGTGGCGTTATCATACCACGAATCCGCCCAACAATAAAAGGCTAACATTGAGCTAGCCTTCCTTGTCATCCTGATTAAATGAAAGATGTTTACCCTTCAGTATATCCACGAAACGGGCAGTTAATTTAGCAGTCATTCCCCATAAATGTTCCCCTTGAATATTGTAAAAAAGAATTCCCCGTTGTTCAGATCGACTAAAATTATATTGTTTCCCACCTGGAATTAGGTTAAAGGGGAAATCATCCGCCACTTGCTGGTGGTGGGCTACATAATGGACGTCAGGCGCCATGGTCTTCAACTCACGCAGAGGGATGGTAAAAACATGGTCCACTTCATACTTGTTGAGGGTCAAATCATCCAAACTTTCAATGGCTAATTCACCCACATAACAACCGATAATTCGTTTGCCCATGACAATATAATCCATTTCACCAACCACGTCGATCTTATCAGGGCTTACCCCCAACTCCTCCATCGTTTCACGGACCGCGGCTTGCTCAAACCCTTCGCCCGCTTCTACCCGACCACCAGGAAAAGCGGCATCCCCAGCTTGGGAAATGCCGTTTGCCCTGTGTTCGAATAAAATATGCCATTCCCCGTCCAATTTGGCTAGAGGGATTAAGACGGCATATGCTTTTTCAACGTCGAGAGGGCGTGGTTCGTAGGTTTGAAAGATACGTCTAACCTCATCCATCACAATCGCCCTTCCTTCAATTGATGTTGATCTTTTGATAATAAATTATTTGTCGCGGTTTTGGTAAGCTTCCCAGTCAGCTGTAAAGCCTTCGATACCTTTGTCAGTTAAGACGTGACCCCATAATTTAGGGAATAGGCTACCTGGAATAGTACCAATGTGAGCGCCCGCTAAAGCAGAACCTTCAAAGTGGGCAATGTGACGGATAGATGCCGCAATAATTTCAGCTTCGTAACCGTAGATATCTAATACTTCACGTAATTCAGCAATTAATTTCAAGCCGTCTTGACCTAAGTCATCGATACGACCGATAAATGGTGAAATGTAAGTTGCACCAGCTTTAGCCGCCATTAATCCTTGAGAAACAGAGAAGATTAATGTGACATTTGTTTTAATGCCTTCTTTAGAAAGTGTGTTTACAGCCTTTAAACCAGCTTCAGTCATTGGAATTTTAACAACAACGTTGTCAGCCCATTTAGCGATTGCATGTGCTTCTTCAACCATTTCTTCGTAGGTTAAACCAGTAACCTCAGCAGAAACTGGACCATCAATTGTACCAGCGATGTCTTTGATTACTTCTTCAAAATCGCGTCCTTCTTTAGCTACTAGAGATGGGTTAGTGGTTACACCGTCAACTAAACCCAAGTCATTAATTCGTTTAATTTCATCAATGTTTGCAGTATCTAAGAAAAATTTCATTTTTTCAAAAGCCTCCTGTTGGCTAATTCATGACTGACGTAGTGACAAAGGTGGTAGCTGACGAATTAGTCAGCTAAACCTTTATAAGTATTGGCAACATTTTCAGCTGTAAAGCCGTATTCTTCTTGAATTACGGCACCTTTACCTGAAGCACCAAAACGGTCGATACCAACGATTGCACCGTTTAAGCCAGTGTATTTAGCCCATCCGAATGAAGAACCCATTTCAACAGCTACACGTTTAGTGATTGCTTTTGGCAATACAGACTCTTTGTAAGCTTCGTCTTGTGCATTGAAGATTTCTTGAGACGGCATAGATACAACAGATACGTTGATGCCTTCTTCAGCTAATTGCGTTTGCGCTTCAATCGCTAAGCTCACTTCAGAACCAGTCGCGATTAAGATACCTTCTTGTTCGCCAGCAGCTGGTGAAATTACGTAAGCACCTTTACGAACGCCTTCTTCAGCGTTTTCTTTAGTCCCTTCAATAACTGGTAAGTCTTGACGAGATAAGACTAACATTGTTGGTGTTTCTTCTGATTCTAAAGCTAATTTCCAAGCCACACCTACTTCGTTTCCGTCTGCAGGACGAACAACATTTACGTTGTGCATTGCACGGAATGAAGCTAATTGTTCAACTGGTTCATGTGTTGGACCATCTTCACCAACACCAATTGAGTCATGGGTAAATACATAAGTCACTGGTAATTTAGAGATTGCCGCTAAACGAACTGCTGGACGTAAGTAGTCAGAGAATACGAAGAATGTACTTGCGTATGTTTTAGAACCACCGTGTAAAGCAATACCGTTCATAGCTGCAGCCATTGCAAATTCACGCACACCATACCAAATGTTACGGCCTTGGTATGAACCTGCTTGGAATTCTTCGTCTGCATCGTTCATTGTGTTGTTAGATGAAGATAAGTCAGCTGACCCACCCCAGAATTCTGGTAAAGCTTTACCAATTTCTTGAATAGCTGCTTGAGAAGTTTTACGGCTAGCTGCTGCTTGGCCAACTTCGTATACAGGAATATTTGCTTCCCAACCTTCAGGTAATTTACCAGCATAAGCGCGCTCGTATTGGGCTGCTAATTCTGGATAAGCTGCTTTATAGTCAGCGAATAATTGGTTCCAAGCTTCTTCTTCGGACTGGCCACGAGACGCAACAACTTCATTGAAACGGTCGTAAACTTCTTGAGGAATATCGAATGCATCGTAGTCCCAACCAAATTTTTTCTTAGCGAAAGTAGAACCTTCAGCACCTAATGGCGCACCATGAACACCAGAAGTACCTTGTTTTTCAGCACCGAAACCAATAATTGTTTTAATTTCAATCAATGTTGGTTGATCAGTGTTGGCTTTAGCTTGTTCAATTGCAGTGTTAATGGCATCTAAGTCGTTACCATCTTTCACTAAAATGTGTTCCCAGCCGTAAGCTTTGAAACGATCACCAACATTTTCAGTAAAGGCTTTAGAAGTAGGACCATCTAATGAAATGTCGTTTGAATCGTATAAAGCGATTAATTTGTTCAGTTTTAAATGACCAGCTAAAGATGCCGCTTCTTGCGTCACACCTTCCATCAAGTCACCGTCACCAACTAGGGTGTAAGTAAAATGATCCACAACGTTAAAACCGTCTTTATTGTAAACAGCAGCGTCATGCGCTTCTGCCATTGCCATACCTACTGCATTAGCAAAACCTTGACCTAATGGACCTGTTGTTGCTTCTACACCGTCAGTTTCGTGTACCTCTGGATGTCCAGGGGTTTTCGAACCGAATTGACGGAAGTTTTTCGTATCTTCTAAAGATACATCAAATCCTGATAAGTGAAGTAAGCTATAAAGCATTGCAGAACCATGTCCAGCCGATAATACAAATCGGTCGCGGTTAGTCCACTTACTGTGTTGTGGGTTTTGACGTAGGTGTTTTGACCATAGGGCATATGCCATTGGTGCAGCACCTAAAGGTAAACCTGGGTGTCCAGAATTCGCCTTATCCACCATATCTGTGCTTAAAGCACGAATAGCGTTTGTTGCTAAAATATCCGTGTTGTCAAACATTCATTTCACTCCTTAAAATCTGTTCAATTTCTCATTTAAAGCTGACAGCTTGTCATACTAACAGTATAACAAAAAATCTCTAAAATCACTATTTATAGGCGTTAGAACTTACTGGTCACGCAAAATTTTATTCTGCGACGAACACCAGTTTTTCTAATGCTTTTGCAATCCCTTCATCATCATTGCTTGCTGTAACGTATTGCGAATTGTCCTTCAAGTCGTCAATTGCGTTACCCATAGCCACACCACAACCAGCCCATTTAATCATGGATAAATCATTCGCTTGGTCACCAAAGGCCATTGTTTCACTTTGATCAATCCCTAAACTTTCTGCTAACTTAGCTAAAGCTTCTCCTTTATCAACGCCTTTTGGCATAATTTCTAAGAAGAATGGCTCAGATTTCATAATCGAGTATTTTTCGTACAATTCAGGGTCCAATGTTGCGATAAAGGCGTCTAACTTCCCAGGTTCAGCCGTAATCATGACTTTTGGTGCCGTAATTTCACCATCATAGAAATCGACCGTTCTGATTGGCATTTCATTTAAAGTAGATTCAACTTCTACGTATTGGTCTTTTGGTTCATCTTGAACAAGCACATATTCATCGTCATGGGCATGCACATCTAAATCATATTCCTTAGCCAAGTCAACCCAACTTTGTAATTCATCGTTGGTTAAGGCATGTGAAAAGACGGTACGATCAGTTGCTACTTCTTTTACTAAGCCACCATTAAAACAAGAAACAAATGGTACGATTTCACGGCCAACTAAATCTGCATTTAATAGTACGCCTTTATAAGGTCGACCCGATGAGATAACTACATGGATACCCGCATCATGCAATTTATGAAGCGCTTCTTTGGTCGCTTGAGATACCTCTTTTTTCGAATTTACTAAAGTCCCATCAATATCAAATGCAATTAATTTATACATCTATGCATTTCCTCCATCTTTTTTAAAATATTCTGGCAGCCTCATATCACCTTCATATGAAATGACAACTGGCTTATCCCCAAACGTTACACGACCATTCACAACCTGATAACTAGCTTTAGAAATTTCATCTTTATATTCTCCATCAGGTATGCCCAATTCAATTTCAGCAACTTGTTCTTCTTCTTTCAATTTGAAAATACCAAACAAATGCTGTGTGTAATAATGGTAAGAAAGTACCACTGTTGAGTCTCCAGCAGGCATAGTCGTATAATAGCCACTCTTACATACTTCCCGTTTCTTAATTTGTGACATACGATTAATCAACGGGGTTAAATCTTGATTAATAGCCCAGTTGATCGTTTCACCGCTTTGGAAGTTAAATCGTTCTTTTGATCCATACTCCTGTCCCATAAATACGCTGGCTATCCCTTTTTGGAAAAAGGAAAAAGCTGTCCAATTTTCTAGTTCACTACCTGGTTTAACACATTTTGCAAAGCGTGGGAATTCCTCAAATTCTAAAGAACGCATACTTACGTATGTATTTGGCAACATCAACTCTTGGTAATTTAAGGTACCAACAAAGTCTTCCAAGGACAAATCTCCATGATAAAAACGATTTTTATAGAAGGAACCTGGAATTTGATCAACTACGTCAAAGTTAGGATATAATTCCCCTTCTGTCCAATAAGGCATATTCATTTGTTGTAACTTCGTTAGGATTGATAAAGGCATGGTCGCAGCCACCCAATAGAAATATGGATGAACATCTTCCACTTCAGCCCGTGCTGACGCCCAAAATTCAGGACGAACCAGTTGGGCATGGTTTGCCGCAAAGCCATCCACAAATTTAGCCCAATATTTTAGATTTTCAATGATGTAATCCCATAATTTAGGGTTGGTATAGTCTAAATCGTATGAACTATCATAGATGTCCAATCGAGAAATCATTTCGCCCTGTTCATTATGTAAGAAATATTCAGGATGTTCTTTAACTAACTCCGAATCCTTTGCCAAATGGAATAATTGTAGGTTTAACATCACTTGCATACCCATCTCATGGATACTGTCCACTAATTCTTGAAAATCATCTAGGCTCCCATACTGCTGGGAAACCTCAGAGATATTTTTCACAATCATTGGATTACCTTCCAAATTATCGGCAACCCTCAAGTCAGTAGTTGGAAAGATAGACTGCAGTAAAATAATGTCTACGCCCAAATCTTTCAAACGTTGAAGCTCTGGAATAATTGATTTGAAAGTCCCTTCCTTTGTAAAATTGCGAACAAATAACTTATACAACGTTTTGTGACGTAACGTTAAATTCGTTACTTTAGCCATGGCTGACCTCCTATATTAACTGCGACTCTTTTTGCTATCTTCATTCTAGCATACGTGCATCAAATTACTCACCATAATCATCCTTATCACTAGTAAAAATGATTTTATTAGTTTAACAACCTGTAAAAGGCTTTTTTTGCCCGTGAATAAGCGGAATTTATACATAAAAAGGTTTTTGCGAACGATTGAAAAATAAATTAACTAAATATTCGTGTTTAGTATTGATTTTTACTCTCGAGTCTTTATAATGATAGAAGTAGTTAATTAAATTCATAAAAGGAGCAAGAAAAGTGAAAAAAATAGAGGAATTTTTCCAATTGAAGGAAAATGGGTCAAACTTTTCAACTGAATTGATTGCCGGTTTATCAACCTTCTTTGCAATGAGTTACATTATTTTTGTAAACCCAGCAATTTTATCTCAAACAGGTATGCCTTACCAAGGAGTATTCTTAGCGACCATCATTTCATCAGCTTTAGCGACATTATTTATCGGATTATTTGCTAACGTACCTTACGCATTGGCACCAGGTATGGGATTAAATGCTTTCTTTACTTATACAGTAGTTTTCTCACTAGGCTTTACTTGGCAAGAAGCATTAGCAATGGTATTTATCTGTGGTTTATTCAACATCTTCATCACAGTAACTAAATTCCGTCAATTAATTATTAAAGCAATTCCAGACTCATTACAACATGCAATTGGTGCTGGTGTTGGTTTATTCGTTGCTTACATTGGTGTTAAAAATGCCGGTTTCATCAACTTTACAACTGAAGCAGCAAACATCACAGCTGTTAACGGTCAACCATTTGATGCCACTCAATCTGTATTCGAAGGCGGTCTAGCGACAATCAACTCTACTGGGTCAACACTACCAGAAATTTCTACTTTTACAGACCAAACTTCATTGTTAGCACTATTCGGCCTAATCCTAACCATCATTTTATTATTGAAAAATGTAAAAGGTGCGATCTTAATTGGTATCATCGCGGTTTCAACTATCTACGTTATTTTAAACCCTGCTGCTTTAGCCACTGTGAACTTCGACCAATCTGGTTTAGGCGCTGCCTTCCAAGACTTGGGTGTTACTTTCGGAGCAGCCTTTGGTAAAGAAGGATTACTATCACTTTTCGCTGATCCATCCCGTTACCCATTAGTAATCATGACAATCTTTGCTTTCTCTTTATCTGATGTATTCGATACAATTGGTACCTTCATTGGAACAGGTCGCGCTTCGGGTATCTTTACTAAAGAAGACATTGATAATATGGATCAATCAAGCGTCATGAACACTAAATTAGATAAAGCACTTTTTGGTGACGTTGTTGGTACCTCATTAGGTGCGGTCTTCGGTACTTCAAATACAACTGTATATGCTGAATCTACTGTAGGTATTTCATTAGGTGGCCGTACAGGTTTAACATCTGTATTTGTTGCTATTGCTTTCTTCTTATGTGCTTTCATCTCACCTTTCGTTGGTTTAGTGCCAAGTGCTGCAACTGCACCAGCCTTGATTATCGTTGGTATTATGATGATGTCAGCTATTCGTGAGATTGATTGGACTAGCTTAGAGGTTGCAATTCCTGCCTTCTTTGCTTCAGTATTCATGGCTTATGCTTACTCAATCTCATATGGTATTGCAGCAGGATTCATCACTTACTGCATCGTGAAAGTAGCACTAGGGAAAACAAAAGAAATTCATCCAATCTTATGGGCTGCATCATTCTTGTTCTTAGCTAATTTTATCATCTTGGCCATGATCTAAATCACTAAACTAATATTATTAGCTATACCTAAAGACCAGGTTCTCTGGTCTTTTTTCTTGCTTTTTAGAAACATTTTTGTATTCTTTTTTCATTCAGCCTACTACAAAATTACTTTGAATACTTATAAAAACGCAACAATTCAAGGGTTTTTAAGAATACTTTGCAGAAGTTGATTTTAAAACGATTTATAAACCATTCCCTTTTGATATAATAAGCGCTAAAATAGGAATGTTGATAGATTTGTCTTGCTATATTTATTCTACATTTAGGAGGAAAGAACATAATGAATAACATTGACATTGAATATAATGCACCTAGTGAAATTAAGTACATTGATGTTGTCAATACTTACGACTTAGAAGAAGAAGCAAGTAAAGTGGTACCACATGGTGGTTTTAACTATATTGCCGGTGCATCTGGTGATGAGTGGACTAAACGTGCTAATGACCGTGCTTGGAAACATAAGTTACTATACCCACGTCTAGCGCAAGATGTTGAAGCGCCTGATACAAGTACTGAAATTTTAGGTCATAAAATTAAAGCCCCATTCATCATGGCCCCAATTGCTGCACATGGTTTAGCCCATGCTACTAAAGAAGCTGGTACTGCACGTGCAGTTTCAGAATTTGGTACAATCATGTCCATCTCAGCTTATTCTGGTGCAACATTTGAAGAAATTTCTGAAGGCTTAAATGGCGGACCTCGTTGGTTCCAAATCTACATGGCTAAAGATGACCAACAAAACCGTGATATCTTAGACGAAGCTAAATCTGATGGTGCAACTGCTATCATCCTTACAGCTGACTCAACTGTTTCTGGAAACCGTGACCGTGATGTGAAGAATAAATTCGTTTATCCTTTTGGTATGCCAATCGTTCAACGTTACTTACGTGGTACAGCAGAAGGTATGTCATTAAACAATATCTACGGTTCTTCAAAACAAAAAATCTCACCAAGAGATATTGAGGAAATCGCCGCTCATTCTGGATTACCAGTATTCGTTAAAGGTATTCAACACCCAGAAGATGCAGATATGGCAATCAAAGCTGGTGCATCAGGTATCTGGGTATCTAACCACGGAGCTCGTCAATTATATGAGGCTCCAGGTTCATTTGACACCCTTCCAGCTATTGCAGAACGTGTAAACAAACGTGTACCTATCGTCTTTGATTCAGGTGTACGTCGTGGTGAACACGTTGCCAAAGCTTTAGCTTCAGGTGCAGACGTTGTTGCTTTAGGTCGCCCAGTCTTATTTGGTTTAGCTTTAGGTGGCTGGCAAGGTGCTTACTCAGTACTTGACTACTTCCAAAAAGATTTAACACGTGTAATGCAATTAACAGGTTCACAAAATGTGGAAGACTTGAAGGGTCTAGATTTGTTCGATAACCCACACGGTTATGAATACTAGATTTTAGCAGTAATTTATATATAAGATTAGGTCAAAGGAAATGTAGACATTTTCTTTGACCTTTTTGTTATCGCTAATAAAGGCGAATATTTAAGCACCTGTCCCAGTATTAGCATCCCCTTCACCTTAGATCTTAGACTTTGCATTCCTTAACAGACACACTTATAATACTTACTATAAGTAAATTGTAGAGAGGAGCGTTACCATGGGTATCGAAAACCGGAAATCTACTGAGTTAGAAGACTTATTTGCCTCTATCGTTAATATTGACGGTGATGGAGATGGCGATAAGGAAAAAGATAATCAAGAAAAGGATACAAAAAATGAACAAACAACCAAAGATCACAAATAATCAATTATAAGGAGCGATCTACCTTCATGGAAATTACTATTTGGTCTGACTTTGTATGTCCCTTCTGTTACATTGGACAAACACACTTGGAACGCGCAATGGATAACTTTGCCCACGCAGATGAAATTACAATTCAACACAAGTCCTTCGAATTAATGCCTGGTGCAAAATATAATCCAAACAAAAACTTCTATGAAGCTTTTGCAGATTTAAAAGATACAACTGTTGAACAGGCAGAGCAAATGAATAATCAAGTCACACAAATGGCTGCAGCCACTGGCTTAAACTTCAACTTTTCTGATATGAAAATGGCAGACACCATGCCTGCACATCGTGTATTCCAATATGCGAAAACACAAGGCAAAGATGACGAATATTTTAAAGCATTCTATACAGCTTATTTCGAAGATGGCGCTTTAATCAGCGATGAAGAAACAATCGTTGCGCTGTCTGAGTCAGTCGGATTAGATGGAGACAAGGTCCACGAAATTCTAGCCAGTGAAAATCAATTCCAAGCTGAAGTTACTGCTGATATCTTCCGCGCAGGTGAAGTTGGCGTTCAAGGTGTCCCTTTCTTTGTATTTAATAATAAATACGCGGTACAAGGTGCCCAACCTGTAGAAGTATTCCAACAAGTTTTAGACCAAGTATACACAGAAGAACAAGAAGCATAATACAACCTTAATGCCCGCAGCTTATTAGCGGGTATTTTTTTGTAAAAGAAAAAGGCTAGGACAACTGGACCCTAGCCAATAATTACTTATATTTGTGAATTTGTATCTAATGGATATACAGGTGTTCGTTCATTGATTTGCCAATGGAGAACGATAAAGGTCGCAATCCAAACAGCTGCAATATCCAAGCCTAAACGAGCTAGTAAGTCAAAAATGCCGACATCATACCGTAGATACATCATGGCATAATTGGCTACTGCAATCCAAGCAAAGAACTGTAGGGCAAACTGATTGGTTTTGCCAATATGGTTTTGCCGGATGATATAGCGTTGTATTGCACCAAAAGATAAGCCAATTGAAAGTCCCATAATACCGGACCAAAGAATAGCTACTGGTAACTGCCCATCATCCGCTCCATAAATATCTAGGCCTAGATAAGCCACTAGCCTCATGATCGCAAAAACTAGTATGTAAACACGTAGGCCTCTAGTATAGAAAAAAGGTTTTGGCTTATACATTAACCGTTGGCGAGCCATTAACCGGTAAATCAACTGACCTTGTATCATGAAAATCAAAATCGCTTTAACCGGATTAATCATCCAGTCCGTCTCCACTAAATGGGGCATGGGTTCGGCTCGGTAAACTAAGAAAATCAATAACTCTGAAATAACATAAAGCATTACCTTAGTTCCTTTGGTTCCTGGCAAGCGAAAATCGACTAGATAGTAAGCATAAGTCATGAATGTATAAATCAAAAAATAAATTATAAATAAAGTTGGATAATAAATCCCTTGTTGAACCGCTATACCATCTCCAAGAATTGCTTGAAAACTTGGATTTGGGAACCACATCTCTAACATCACATGCAACAGGCTCATAACACTCGCTATAAATGCGCTATATAGCCATCTTTTATTTCTATTTCGCATATTCCCTCACTTCTCAAACCATTATGAATAGCTAGCATGAAAAAAAGACAGCTAGCATTAAACACATGAATCATCGTTAATAAGTCTATTCTAACATGCTATAATAAAAGTGAGAACTATGACAAATTCAAAAAAGGTGACCTATGGAATCAAAACGAACACAAGCAATTCAAAAATTTAATTACTGGACAACGCACATGACCTGCCCTATCTGCAAAAGCAATCTTTCTTTTAGTCATAATCAAGTCCGTTGCGATCACAATCACAGCTTTGACATCGCTAAACAAGGTTACATTAACCTTGCACCTAATCACCAAGAAGCACACTACAACAGCGACCTATTCACTGCTCGCCAACGAATCATGCAAGACGCAAATCTATACGCTGACGTTTACCAACAAATCTTAGAACTGTTAATTGAAAAAGGGGTAGACTTGACGCAAGTTAGCAACCTAATTGACTTAGGCACTGGAGAAGGTAGTCACCTCAATCAGCTAGCACAAACTTGGCAGGTACATGTGGGCAACAATCAAGATCAAATGCCACAATTCCTAGGCTTAGACTTAGCTAAAGATGGTATCCTTTCTGCTGCCAAACACTATACCAAAGCCCTTTGGGTGGTTGCTGATTTAAGTCAATTACCATTTAAAGATGGACAAGTAGAGGGTACGATTACCATCCTTTCACCCTCTAACTACGCTGAACTAAACCGAGCACTTTCAGAACAAGGTTGGGCCCTAAAAATTGTACCCGGCCCTAACTATTTAAAAGAATTACGGAAAATCATTCTACCAGTGGATGAACAAAAACACGACTCTTCTGCGTCCATTGCTAAATTTAAAGCAGCCTTCAATGACTTTGGTCAAAGCCACTACCAACAATATCGACCATTAAATAAAGAGCAGATACGCGATTTAATTCAAATGACACCGTTAATGTGGCATGCCAACGAAAGTCAAATGACAGAAGCTATGGCATTAGATGGTATTACTATTGACTTACAAATTCTATTTGGACGCAAAAAGGAAAAGGATTAACCCTTTTCCTTTTTTTAATCTATCTCGCTGATAATCAACCTAGACGTTTATTCTTGGTTCTATAATAAATAGTGTTGGTGAGATTCAATTGAGTCTCATCGGCACTATTTTTGTG
>NZ_JVVG01000115.1:0-1705 GCF_001053265.1 Carnobacterium sp. 1290_CSPC | reverse complement strand
ATAGACCTTTGAAAACTGAACAAAGAAGACAAACCAAAAATTGTGTATGGAATCATTTGATTCCAACAATTAAAAGTAGTGAGAACTACTATAAATAAGTCAGCAAACTTTAATGAGCAATCAAGCTCATGAAAATCTTTCATGAGAGTTTGATCCTGGCTCAGGACGAACGCTGGCGGCATGCCTAATACATGCAAGTCGAGCGAACAGATGAAGTGCTTGCACTTCTGACGTTAGCGGCGAACGGGTGAGTAACACGTAAGGAATCTACCTATAAGCGGGGGATAACATTCGGAAACGGGTGCTAATACCGCATAATATCTTCTTCCGCATGGAAGAAGATTGAAAGACGGCTCTGCTGTCACTTATAGATGACCTTGCGGTGCATTAGTTAGTTGGTGGGGTAACGGCCTACCAAGACGATGATGCATAGCCGACCTGAGAGGGTGATCGGCCACATTGGGACTGAGACACGGCCCAAACTCCTACGGGAGGCAGCAGTAGGGAATCTTCCGCAATGGGCGAAAGCCTGACGGAGCAATGCCGCGTGAGTGAAGAAGGCCTTCGGGTCGTAAAACTCTGTTATAAGAGAAGAACAAATTGTAGAGTAACTGCTACAGTCTTGACGGTATCTTATCAGAAAGCCACGGCTAACTACGTGCCAGCAGCCGCGGTAATACGTAGGTGGCAAGCGTTGTCCGGATTTATTGGGCGTAAAGGGAGCGCAGGTGGTTTCTTAAGTCTGATGTGAAAGCCCACGGCTTAACCGTGGAGGGTCATTGGAAACTGGGAAACTTGAGTACAGAAGAGGAATGTGGAACTCCATGTGTAGCGGTGGAATGCGTAGATATATGGAAGAACACCAGTGGCGAAGGCGACATTCTGGTCTGTTACTGACACTGAGGCTCGAAAGCGTGGGGAGCAAACAGGATTAGATACCCTGGTAGTCCACGCCGTAAACGATGAGTGCTAGGTGTTGGAGGGTTTCCGCCCTTCAGTGCCGCAGTTAACGCATTAAGCACTCCGCCTGGGGAGTACGACCGCAAGGTTGAAACTCAAAGGAATTGACGGGGACCCGCACAAGCGGTGGAGCATGTGGTTTAATTCGAAGCAACGCGAAGAACCTTACCAAGTCTTGACATCCTTTGACCACCCTAGAGATAGGGCTTTCCCTTCGGGGACAAAGTGACAGGTGGTGCATGGTTGTCGTCAGCTCGTGTCGTGAGATGTTGGGTTAAGTCCCGCAACGAGCGCAACCCCTATTATTAGTTGCCAGCATTCAGTTGGGCACTCTAATGAGACTGCCGGTGACAAACCGGAGGAAGGTGGGGATGACGTCAAATCAGCATGCCCCTTATGACTTGGGCTACACACGTGCTACAATGGATGGTACAACGAGTCGCAAACCCGCGAGGGCAAGCAAATCTCTTAAAGCCATTCTCAGTTCGGATTGCAGGCTGCAACTCGCCTGCATGAAGCCGGAATCGCTAGTAATCGTGGATCAGCACGCCACGGTGAATACGTTCCCGGGTCTTGTACACACCGCCCGTCACACCACGAGAGTTTGTAACACCCGAAGTCGGTGAGGTAACCTTTATGGAGCCAGCCGCCGAAGGTGGGACAGATGATTGGGGTGAAGTCGTAACAAGGTAGCCGTATCGGAAGGTGCGGCTGGATCACCTCCTTTCTAAGGAATATAACGGAA
>NZ_JVVG01000114.1:0-1019 GCF_001053265.1 Carnobacterium sp. 1290_CSPC | reverse complement strand
CTTAAATTGTCAAATTAAGTGCAACACAGTTTTATAAAAGATTTCATAAGGTGTTTTCCAATTCAAACATTTTTTGGGACGTGTATTTAATTTCGTTGCCCAACCTTGTATCTCTTCATCAGTTGCATCTGTCAAATCAACACCTTTCGGTGAGTACTCTCTAAGGAGTCCATTTGTATTCTCATTAGATCCTCTTTGCCAAGGGGCATGAGGATCTGGAAAATAAATTTGCGTATTATTTAATTCCTCAGTCAATCGGGCGTGTTGACTGAATTCTTTACCACGGTCAGGTGTAATGGTTTTACAAAAATTAGAATCAATACCTTGTAGTAATTTAATCATTTGGTCAACTACCGGCTTAGAAGCTTTCTTCTCAGATTTACCGATTAGTAATAACCTAGATTTTCTATCAACTAGCGTTACTAAGCACGCTTTACCAGTTTGACCTGCAACTGTATCTGCTTCCCAATGACCAATCTCAGTTCGTTCATTAGCGCTATCTGGTCGTTCATGAATCGTATTGGAGATAGGGATCTTTCCTCTTCTCTCTACGTGATTTTTAGAATGGCGTGTTTTACCTCTGTGTCTTAATTTACGGATAGCGCCTCGATTACCGGTTGATAAACCAGGCTCATCGAAGTCGCCACGATAAATTGCACGATAGATAGTATTATAACTGATTTTATTTTTGGAATTTTCAAGGTTCAAACGACCAGAAATTTGTTCTGGAGACCATTGTTCGTTGAGAAATAGCCGTTTGACCAACTGGAAAATAGAGTCTTTATCTAGCGTGCGATGTCTGCCACATAGTTGTTTTCTACGTTTATACTCTCCATGAGCAGTTGACGGTGAATAACTGCCATCCTTGTTTGAATTACGATGTAATTCTCTTGAGATAGTCGATTTAGAACGGTCCAGGGTCTCGGATATATGCCCGATAGTTTCGCCTTGTTCATACATTAGGAATATTGTTTCTCGCTCATTCATGGTAAGATGTGTGTATGGATTCATAGCTTTCT
>NZ_JVVG01000113.1:0-3127 GCF_001053265.1 Carnobacterium sp. 1290_CSPC | reverse complement strand
ATTTTGTTCTTTGAAAACTGAATACTGTAAGTAATAAACCTCTTATTTAATTATTTTCTACCAGGAGATAATTAATATAAGAAATTCCAATTTTACCAAGAGTAAAAAAACCAATAAAAGTAAGCAAATTACTTTTCGCGAATCATACAACTTAACCAATGGTTAAGTGAATAAGGGCGCACGGTGGATGCCTTGGCACTAGGAGCCGATGAAGGACGGGACTAACACCGATATGCTTCGGGGAGCTGTAAGTAAGCTTTGATCCGGAGATTTCCGAATGGGGAAACCCAATTGCTTTGATAGGCAATTACTCAACTACGAATACATAGTAGTTTGAGAGGAAGACGCAGGGAACTGAAACATCTCATTACCTGTAGGAAGAGAAAGAAAATTCGATTTCCTGAGTAGCGGCGAGCGAAACGGAAAGAGCCCAAACCAAAGAGCTTGCTCTTTGGGGTTGTAGGACAGACGATATGTAGTTAAAGATTTAGTCGAATGGCATGGGAAGGCCAATCACAGAGGGTGACAATCCCGTAGACGAAAGATCAATAACGCTAGTCTGTATCCTGAGTACGGCGGAACACGTGTAATTCCGTCGGAATCCGGGAGGACCATCTCCCAAGGCTAAATACTCCCTAGTGACCGATAGTGAACCAGTACCGTGAGGGAAAGGTGAAAAGCACCCCGGAAGGGGAGTGAAATAGTACCTGAAACCGTGCGCTTACAAGCAGTCAGAGCCCGTTAATGGGTGATGGCGTACTTTTTGTAGAACGGACCGGCGAGTTACGATTGCATGCAAGGTTAAGTTGAAGAAACGGAGCCATAGCGAAAGCGAGTCTGAATAGGGCGTCGAGTATGTAGTCGTATACCCGAAACCAAGTGACCTACCCATGTGCAGGGTGAAGGTGCGGTAAAACGCACTGGAGGCCCGAACCCACGTCTGTTGAAAAAGGCGGGGATGACGTGTGGGTAGCGGAGAAATTCCAATCGAACTTGGAGATAGCTGGTTCTCTCCGAAATAGCTTTAGGGCTAGCCTCGGATGATGAATATTGGAGGTAGAGCACTGTTTGATCTAGGGGTCCATCTAGGATTACCGAAATCTGATAAACTCCGAATGCCAAATATTTTAATCCGGGAGTCAAACTGCGAGTGATAAGATCCGTAGTTGAAAGGGAAACAGCCCAGACCACCAGCTAAGGTCCCAAAGTTTCAGTTAAGTGGAAAAGGATGTGGGGTTGCTTAGACAACTAGGATGTTGGCTCAGAAGCAGCCATCATTTAAAGAGTGCGTAATAGCTCACTAGTCGAGTGACCCTGCGCCGAAAATGTACCGGGGCTAAACTGAACACCGAAGCTGTGGATATCCGCATGGATATGGTAGGAGAGCGTTCTAAGGGCAGAGAAGCAAGATCGAGAGGACTTGTGGAGCGCTTAGAAGTGAGAATGCCGGTATGAGTAGCGAAAGACGGGTGAGAATCCCGTCCACCGTATGACTAAGGTTTCCTGGGGAAGGCTCGTCCTCCCAGGGTTAGTCGGGACCTAAGCCGAGACCGAAAGGTGTAGGCGATGGACAACAGGTTGAGATTCCTGTACTTGTTTGTATTGTTTGACCAAAGGAAGGACGCAGGAGGCTAAGCAGAGCACGTTATTGGATTCGTGTTCAAGCAGTGAGTCTGACACAGAGTGAAATGCTTCGTGTTAAAGACAAGCTGTGATGAGGAGGGAAATATAGTACCGAAGCTGCTGACGTCACACTGCCAAGAAAAGTTTCTAGTTAGATACAAACAACCCGTACCGCAAACCGACACAGGTAGTCGAGGAGAGCATCCTAAGGTGAGCGAGCGAACTCTCGTTAAGGAACTCGGCAAAATAACCCCGTAACTTCGGGAGAAGGGGTGCTGACCATTTGGTCAGCCGCAGTGAATAGGCCCAAGCGACTGTTTATCAAAAACACAGGTCTCTGCTAAATCGAAAGATGACGTATAGGGGCTGACGCCTGCCCGGTGCTGGAAGGTTAAGAGGAGTGCTTAGCATTAGCGAAGGTACGAATTGAAGCCCCAGTAAACGGCGGCCGTAACTATAACGGTCCTAAGGTAGCGAAATTCCTTGTCAGGTAAGTTCTGACCCGCACGAAAGGCGTAACGATTTGGGCACTGTCTCAACGAGAGACTCGGTGAAATTGTAGTACCAGTGAAGATGCTGGTTACCCGCGACAGGACGGAAAGACCCCATGGAGCTTTACTGCAGGTTGATATTGAGTGTCTGTGTGACATGTACAGGATAGGTAGGAGCCATTGAAGCCGGAACGCTAGTTTCGGTGGAGGCGCTGGTGGGATACTACCCTTGTGACATGGCCACTCTAACCCGCGACCGTAATCCGGTCGGGAGACAGTGTCAGTCGGGCAGTTTGACTGGGGCGGTCGCCTCCTAAAATGTAACGGAGGCGCCCAAAGGTTCCCTCAGAATGGTTGGAAATCATTCGTAGAGTGTAAAGGCAGAAGGGAGCTTGACTGCGAGACCTACAAGTCGAGCAGGGACGAAAGTCGGGCTTAGTGATCCGGTGGTTCCGCATGGAAGGGCCATCGCTCAACGGATAAAAGCTACCCTGGGGATAACAGGCTTATCTCCCCCAAGAGTTCACATCGACGGGGAGGTTTGGCACCTCGATGTCGGCTCATCGCATCCTGGGGCTGAAGTCGGTCCCAAGGGTTGGGCTGTTCGCCCATTAAAGCGGTACGCGAGCTGGGTTCAGAACGTCGTGAGACAGTTCGGTCCCTATCCGTCGCGGGCGTTGGAAATTTGAGAGGAGCTGTCCTTAGTACGAGAGGACCGGGATGGACACACCGCTGGTGTACCAGTTGTTCTGCCAAGAGCATCGCTGGGTAGCTATGTGTGGATGGGATAAACGCTGAAAGCATCTAAGCGTGAAGCCCTCCTCAAGATGAGATTTCCCATATCTTTAAGATAGTAAGACCCCTGAGAGACGATCAGGTAGATAGGCTAGAAGTGGAAGTGCAGCGATGTATGGAGCGGACTAGTACTAATCGGTCGAGGACTTATCCAATGGATATAAGATTGTATGATGGAATGGTAGACGACTTACAGATTCAGTTTTGAGCGAACAAAA
>NZ_JVVG01000112.1:0-377 GCF_001053265.1 Carnobacterium sp. 1290_CSPC | reverse complement strand
ACGCGGAAATAGCTCAGTGGTAGAGCACCACCTTGCCAAGGTGGGGGTCGCGGGTTCGAACCCCGTTTTCCGCTTTGTCCGAAAGGACATCCATATAAATACATTTTATAATATGCCGGGGTGGCGGAATTGGCAGACGCACAGGACTTAAAATCCTGCGAGGGTTAACCTCGTACCGGTTCGACCCCGGTCCTCGGCATTTTATATTTATGCACCCATGGCTCAACTGGATAGAGTACCTGACTACGAATCAGGCGGTTGCAGGTTCGAATCCTGCTGGGTGCATGTTTATTTTTTTAATAGCGGGAAATAGCTCAGCTTGGTAGAGCACTTGGTTTGGGACCAAGGGGTCGCAGGTTCGAATCCTGTTTTCCCGA
>NZ_JVVG01000111.1:0-1573 GCF_001053265.1 Carnobacterium sp. 1290_CSPC | reverse complement strand
TTTATTATGTTTCTGTTATATTTTGCAGTTTTTCTATTATATACATTGAGATATTTCAATTTTTTGATTCTATTCGTTGATTACACGAGAAATTCCAGGATAACTTGAATTTTGGGCGCACTTCTCCCTGGGCATTGTTCATTTTTTTAAAAATGAATATTTATTAAATATACTGTCGAATCCCTTGGATTCGCCTGAATGTATTATAAAACTCGGCCTGATAAACGTGCGAACTTGAGAGCTTCAAATACATTTGTCTAGCTGTACGGACGATTTTTCCTGCTACTTTGAATAACCGAAGTCGGATGGTATTCACTTGAGCCCTTTCCAATTAGAATCAAAACAGCTTGTACGTAAGAAATTCACCAAATTATAAGCCAGTAGACTAATCATCATACGGGATTCGTTTGCTAGAAATCCTGGACTATCAGTTTTATCGAAAAAGAAACCGTTCTTGGCTTCTTTAATGTAATTTTCCATGGTGCCGCGTTTATTGTAAGTTTCAAACACGCTTTTCGCTGAAATGTTTTCAGAAAGATTGGTCACAATAAAGGCATGGCTAAAAAGTAATTCACCGACTTCTCGTGTCGAACGAATGCAAACACGACGAGGCTTTGTCCATGAAGAAGCTTGATAGGAAACTGAGTGATAGTAAACTTCTTTTTCATCCCAAGGATGATTATTATCATAGAACACAAATTCTTCTGCCAAGCGGTATAAGTTTCGATTGGCTTTGAGTCGAATGACGTAGTAATTGTCATGTATATCGCATAGATCGTAGACAGCCGGCGTTGCAAATCCACTATCTCCACGTACTAGGATATCAGTCGTTGGAACCGTTTGGTTATAGTGTTCTAACAGTGGTTTAAGAAATGCTTTAACCCCATTGGAAGTATATTGATTACCTGAACGGAGTTTAGCTTTTAAGAAGTCACCGGTCAGCCCATCAAATGCGACTAATGGATGATAGCCATTCGTTCCATAATGAGCGTTGTAAGCTGTTTGTTCTTGGTTACCGAAGGTATCCGAATGCGTAGAATCCAAGTCTATAATCATGTTTGTATCATTACGCACTAGACGGGCTTTGTCGATTAATGTTTGATTGAGCTCCTGAAGTGTGAGGATTGTATCTTGTCCCACTCGATTAAAAAATCGTGAGATAGACGACTGAGAAGCTAATGGCTCGTCACTTGAAAGAGTCTGTAAAACTGGGTCATGTTGCAGAATATTTGTCGCAGAATCTGTATCATAACCTGCTATAATCTGCAGAATTAATTGCTTCAACAGTTTATGATTTGTATGTGTCCAATATTTTCGATCGTCTTGAAAGGTAACTATTTTTTCAGCGAGTTGAGTAAATTGGAAAACATCCATCATTTCATCTATAAGAACTAAGCCAGAATCACTGGATAAACGACCACCTGTATGAGAGACATGTAAATCATTATTGAATTTTGCAGCAGTTTCTTGTAAAGTAACCATTGAGAGAACTCCTTTCTATTGGTTGTTTGTCGTGAATTAACCATATCAGAAAGGGGTTCTTTTTTCATCACCTAATGGGTGATGGACAAGA
>NZ_JVVG01000110.1:0-973 GCF_001053265.1 Carnobacterium sp. 1290_CSPC | reverse complement strand
CCTTCTTCAACAGCAGTGTTTGGATCTTCAGGTGGCGTATTTCTTAATATTTCTGGGGCAGCTGTTAAATCAGGTTCACCGCCTGCCATGATGGGGTCACTACTATAGTGGAATTTGTTCCCATCACGGGCAGTTTCTCCTTCGAGTGCTTGAGAGGCTTCTCCTTCTGAGAAGTTGTAAAGTGTATGTGTAAACTCCTTACCTTGTTTTTGTAAGTCTTGAGTACCGTGTGGTACAACTGGACCATATTTTTCTTCCAATTCTTCACAAGCTTTTAAGAATTGAAGTTGGTGCTGCGTTTCACGAGCCATGAGGTAGCTTAGCATATCGCGAACACCTTTATCCTCCGTTTGCAGGAAGTTACGTGATACTTGAAGGCGAGCCTGTGATTCACGGACAACATTGAAACGCATATCAGCGAGTAAATTACCGCTTGAGGTGATGAAATTTGCGCTCCACGGGTTTCCGTTAGAATCAGATAACCCTGCACCAAGACCATTGACGAATGTATGTTGAGGGTCCATACCACCAAGTATCGCAGCAGTGGCTGGATCACTATTTCTCGCAAATTCTTCTATCGTATCAGTAGGCGCGTCACGTAACAGGTCATTGATCATGGTGGCTAACATTTCCATATGGCCTATTTCTTCCGTACCAGTGTCTAATAATAAATCTTTATATTTTTCATTGCCAACAGTGTTCCAACCTTGAAGCGTATAGGCCAACATTCCTGTAGTTTCGCCCCATTGACCCCCCAAAATCTCCTGTAAGCGTCGTGCGAGAATAGGATTACTCTTCTCAGGTTTTGCATGATACTGTAATTTTGATTTTCTGATGTACATGTGACAGTCCTCCTAATGTATTATAATGTCATACGTCGCATTAATTTCTTCTAAATAAGTGTTACATAGTAAATGGTAGTATATATATATTCATACTTCAAATGAAACGGTTTCAAAAAATATTATAAAAG
>NZ_JVVG01000109.1:0-282 GCF_001053265.1 Carnobacterium sp. 1290_CSPC | reverse complement strand
GTCAGAAGTTATGATCCATTCGTTTATTAATACAGCATCTTTTCTGACAGCACGACTACTTGATTTGTTGTCGTTAATAAATTGCTCAATATCTCGTTTATAGTTTTCTGTCCGATTGACCAAATCATAATTTAAATGCGACCGTTCAACATCAATATCTTTGTTCGAATGATTGTCTGTATTTCTCTGATTATGATTACCTACCCCAACTAAATTTCCTGATTTCATCTTCTGCATTCTCGCCACTACAAATGACATATAAACACTCCTAACTTCGGTACA
>NZ_JVVG01000108.1:0-341 GCF_001053265.1 Carnobacterium sp. 1290_CSPC | reverse complement strand
CTTTTACACGTCTGACGGTTTTCAAGACCGTTCCCTTCAGCCGGACTTGGGTAATCCTCCAAGGCAATAAAATATCTTTCATATAATCCCATACAAGGATGGACCTTGTAGGACTCGAACCTACGACCGGACGGTTATGAGCCGTCTGCTCTAACCAACTGAGCTAAAGGTCCAAGTAATTATATAATAGCGGCGAAGGGGATCGAACCCATGACCTCCCGGGTATGAACCGGACGCTCTAGCCAGCTGAGCTACACCGCCATATTATACATCTAATTAAGTGGAGAATAGCGGGATCGAACCGCTGACCTCCTGCGTGCAAAGCAGGCGCTCTCCCAGCT
>NZ_JVVG01000107.1:0-49867 GCF_001053265.1 Carnobacterium sp. 1290_CSPC | reverse complement strand
CAGGTAATCTAATGATTACCTGGCAGATATTACTCATCAGTCCTATTTGACGAAGAGCCTTAATCTCGAACATGCGTCATATGTTAATTTCAGGTTAAGATTATAAATACTATACTGTATTATAAGTAACCTTATTGTGTAAATGTAAACAAAAAGTTATACTATAAAAAGCGGTAGTATAGTAAAGAAACCGCTTCAAAATTTATTCTTTTAGAATTAGAAAAGGAGGTGAATAAAATGAACGAAAGATTTTGGAAAATTTTGTCTCGCGTACTCATTGTGATACTAGGATCTTCAATAGGTTATTATGTATTACCGTTACTTTGGGACATGATCAATATCAATATTAGCTTTTTCTATTCTCCATTGTTTAACATCGTACTTGGTGCAATTATTCTTTTTCTTATTTACGGATTAACACAGCCTTTATTGATGCGTTTTATTCGCAATATCGAACGTGACATGCGTCAGTTATCGATCGAAAAGGTTTTAGTTTCTGCAGTAGGTGTTATTATTGGACTAGTTTTAGCTTGGTTAATCAATATTCCCTTAGTGGCGATTGGTTGGCCATTCATTTCAAATATCTTGCCAATTGTCTTAACCATTGTTTTAGGTGTATTAGGTTTTTATATCTTCTCTAATAAGAGTGCTGAGATTATGGAAATGCTTACCCGTTTCCCGCAGGTGAGACGTAGTGAATCAACGGATACGGTCATTACTGACGATACACAGTCAGATAAGGAAGCATACGAAAGTGACTTATCAACTCACTCAGAAAGCCATGATATGTATACGGATGCCTTACTATCACTTAGACAAGCTGCGGATGAGGCTTATCAACCCTATAAGATTTTAGATACATCAGTGATTATCGATGGGCGGATTCTAGATGTCTTAAAAGCGGGCTTTATCGAAGGCGTGATAGTAGTACCTAACTTTGTCTTGAAAGAATTACAATACATTGCGGATTCAGCAGATTCATTGAAACGGGTTCGTGGCCGACGCGGTTTGGATATTTTAAATCAAATCCAAGCGCTAGATGATGTGATTGTAGATTTCTACGCCGGCGATTTCGATGATGAATCGGAAGTAGACTTAAAATTATTGCGTCTAGCCAAATTAGTTGATGGTGTTGTGGTAACCAATGATTATAACTTGAATAAAGTGAGTCAATTCCATAAGATTAAAGTATTAAACATTAATGAGTTGGCTAATTCATTGAAATCTGTTGTGATTCCTGGCGAAACGATTTCTGTACATATTGTAAAAGCTGGTACAGAGCGCCAACAAGGGGTTGCCTACATGGACGACGGTACGATGATTGTTGTTGAAGAAGGGAAACATCATATTGATGAGACCCTTTCAGTAGAGATTACCTCAGCTATTCAAACCAATGCAGGACGCATGGTCTTTGCCAAAATAGCTGACTAGATATATAATTATAATGATGGAAAATTAGGTTGGTATTTTTACCAGCCTATTTTGATTGAAAGCATAAGATAAAAGGAGAAATCAACATGTCAGATAAAGTACGCGTACGCTATGCGCCAAGTCCAACTGGCCATTTACATATTGGGAATGCTCGTACCGCCTTGTTCAACTATTTATTCGCTCGTCACAACGGCGGGGAATTTATTATTCGTATTGAAGATACCGATACAAAACGAAACCTTGAGGACGGAGAAAGATCTCAACTAGAAAACCTACAGTGGTTGGGTATTGAGTGGGATGAAGGTCCAGATAAACCAGGTGAATTTGGACCTTACCGTCAATCTGAACGTAAAGATATCTACGACCGTTACCTAACAGAATTACTAGACAAAGGCTTAGCTTACTATGCATTTGATACATCTGAGGAAATCGAAGCAGAACATGAAGCCCAAGTCGCAAACGGTGAAACACCACGTTATATTGGTAAATGGCGCGATAAATCACAAGAAGAAATCGACGCAGCACGTGCAGAAGGCCGTCCAGAAACAATCCGTTTCCGCGTACCTGACAACATTACCTACACCTTTGATGACATGGTAAAAGGGGACATCTCTTTTGAGTCAGCAGCCATTTCAGGTGACTTCGTTATCCGTAAACAAGACGGCATGCCAACTTACAACTTCGCCGTTGTTGTTGACGACCACTTGATGGAAATCACTCACGTATTACGTGGTGACGACCATATTGCGAACACACCTAAACAATTAATGATTTATGACGCTTTAGGATTTGAACGTCCAACATTTGGACATATGACATTAATCGTTAACGCTGAAACAGGTAAAAAATTATCTAAACGTGACGGGTCAATCTTACAATTTATCGAACAATACCGTGACTTAGGTTACCTACCGGATGCAATGTTCAACTTCATTACATTATTAGGTTGGTCTCCAAAAGGTGAAGAAGAAATCTTCTCACACGATGAATTGATTGAAATCTTTGATACAGACCGTTTAAGTAAATCACCAGCAGCCTTTGATAACAAAAAACTAGAATGGATCAACAACCGTTACATGAAAGCTGCAGAAGCTGAAGATGTAGCGAAATTAGCGATTGAACATCTACAAAGAGCTGGCCGTGTATCTGAAACATCTACAGCAGAAGAACGCGCTTGGACTGAAAAATTAGTTTCATTATACAAAGATGAAATGTCATATGCAGCTGAAATCGTTGATTTATCAGATATGTTCTTCCAAGATGAACTACACATCGCAGATGATGCTAAAGAAGTATTAGCTGGCGAAGGTGTAGCGGATGTTTTAAAAGCCTTCCAAGCGAAATTAGCTGAAATTCCAGCTGATGACTTCAAAGAGGAAAACATTATGGCAGCCATCAAAGCTGTTCAAAAAGAAACTGGCGTAAAAGGTAAAAACTTATATATGCCAATTCGTGTAGCCACTTCAGGTGAACAACATGGTCCTTCAATTGGTTTAACAATTGAAGTATTGGGTAAAGAAAAAGTAGCCCACCACTTAGACCAAGCACTAGCAAGTTTATAATCAAACATTTAATACCCCCTATCTAAGCGTAAAAACTTGGATAGGGGTTTTTTTATATTTAAACGCTACAAAAAGACGTGTATAACTTAATAGTTTAAAAAAAGCTATAGGTAAATACAAAAATTGCTTGCGCGCTATCTAAATTTATCATCGTATTTATGTATAAAAAATATAAAACGTTTAAAAACCCCTAATTTATCGTATTCTATAAAAATTAGAAAATACAATTTGTTATTTCTTTTAGGAAACTTGTGAATAAGGATTGATAATAGTTCATCTCCACCCCTATACTATGGCTAGACTAAACACAATATATAGGGTTAAAAAATAAATAAACCACATTTTATTGTGTTTTTTAATCAAAAGCGAGGAGTAATGACCATGACAATCACAGTTTATGCAAAGAGTGGCTGCCCACAATGCGTATTTGCTAAGAAATACCTTGAAGCTAAAGAGATTCCTTTTGAAGAGAAACGGGTAGATCTTGAGGACATGTATCTAGATGAAGTAAAAGAATTAGGGTATTTGTCTTTACCAGTAATTGCAGACTCAACAGGAAATCATTTCAATGGTTATGTACCTGAAAAGATGGAAGCTTTGGTGGAAGCATGGCAAGCATAGTTTATTATTCATTAACGGGTCAAACCAGACGTTTTATCAATAAAGTTCAAGGCTTCGATACTTATGAGATTTCATCAGCAGTAGCACCAGTGACAATGACTGAGCCTTTTATTATGGTGATTCCATCATATGAAAGTCATGTGTATGGTGACGTGATTGAAACGGCTGAAGAGTTTTTAGAATGGGCGGATAATGCAAATTTATGCAAGGGCTTTTTTGGTGGGGGTAACCGCAACTTTGCCCAATTATTCTGTGTAACAGTAAAGGAACTATCTGCTGAGTTTGATATTCCTGTCTTACATGGATTTGAGTTCCAAGGATCTGCCTATGACGTGGCTAAGTTAACAGAGGAGTTAGAGAAAATTGACAGATACCAAGAAATTAAAAATTGAAAATACGAAAGACATTACTTACTTTAAGCTGAACAATATGGTAAATATCCCAACTGCTGACAAGAAAATCCAATTAAATAAAGACCGTGAAGCGGTTAGGGCTTATTTCTTAGAATATGTGAACCCCAATACGGTTTTCTTCCATACATTAGAAGAAAAATTACAGTATTTAGTAGACAACGATTATATTGAAGAAGGCTTCTTAAATAAGTATTCTTTTGATTTCATCCAATCCTTGTTTGATCATTTGTATAGCCATAAATTCCGTTTCAAGAGCTTTATGGGTGCTTATAAGTTTTACACGCAATATGCCTTAAAAACCAATGACAACAAACGATTTTTAGAAAGATATGAAGACCGAATTGCTTTTACTGCTTTGTATTTAGCAGATGGCGATGAAGATTTAGCTTGGCATATTGCTGAAGAGCACATTGAACACCGTCTACAAATGGCTACACCTACCTTCTTAAACGCAGGTAAGAAGCGTCGCGGTGAGATGGTTTCTTGTTTCTTAATTGATGTCCAAGATAATATGGAGTCAATTGGACGAGCAGTGAATTCCTCTCTACAACTCTCTAAACGTGGTGGTGGTGTAGGTGTAAACTTGAGTAACCTTCGTGAGGCCGGTGCCGCAATTAAGGGTATTGAAAATGCTGGTTCAGGTGTTGTGCCAGTAATGAAACTGTTAGAAGATGCCTTTTCTTATGCTAACCAATTGGGTCAACGGAATGGTGCTGGGGTTGTTTATTTAAACGCCTTCCACCCGGATGTGTATGAGTTCTTATCTACTAAGAAAGAAAATGCCGATGAAAAAATTCGTGTAAAGACCTTATCGCTAGGTTTGGTAGTGCCAGATAAGTACTATGAACTATTAAAAACAAATGAACCAATGTACTTGTTTAGTCCATATGACGTGGAACGTATTTACGGTCAACCATTTGGCTATGTAGATATCACGGAACATTACGAAGATATGGTTGCTAATAAGGACATTAAGAAATATAAAATCAATGCACGTGAGTTAGAACAAGAGATTTCGCGTCTACAACAAGAATCTGGCTACCCATATATCATGAATGTGGATACAGCGAACAAGGAAAACCCAGTTAATGGGACAATTACCATGTCTAACTTATGTTCTGAAATCATGCAGGTACAAAAGCCATCTACTCTAAATGAAGATTTAACTTATGAAGAAGTTGGTTTAGATATTTCTTGTAACTTAGCTTCAACAAATATCACTGAAATGCTAAAAACGCATAACTTTGAGCAAGCTGTGGATACTGCTGTACGCGCTTTAACTGCCGTTTCTGATATGACATCAATCCAAGCTGTACCAAGTGTTGAACGTGGGAACTCAGCTTATAACTCTATCGGATTGGGCGCGATGGGACTACATACAGCCCTTGCTACCAACCAAATTCATTATGGATCAGCTGAAGCGCTAGAATTAACGGATGCTTACTTTATGGCATTACGTTACTATGCTTTGAAGACCTCAAACCAAATTGCTAAGGAACGTGGAGAAAGCTTCTTTGAATTTGACCAATCAGCTTATGCCGATGGTTCTTACATTCGTGAGCGTTACATTGATCACCAAGAACCGTTCGTTTTCCAATCTGAGAAGGTCGCTAAGCTATTCGACCATATTCACATCCCAACACCGGATGATTGGGCGGCATTAAACCAAGCAATTATGGCGGACGGACTATATAATGCTTACCTATTAACAGTTGCACCAACTGGATCGATTTCATATATCAACGAAGCATCATCATCGATTCATCCAATTGTGCATTTAATTGAAAACCGTCAAGAAACGAATATTGGGTCAATGTTTTATCCAGCACCATACTTGGATGATGATACTATCCAGTATTACAAATCTGCTTACGAAACGGATATGCGTCAAGTAATCGATACTTATGCAACAGCACAAAAACATATTGACCAAGGGATGTCCTTGACCCTGTTTATGCAATCAACTATTCCACAAGGTTTATATGAATGGAAAAATGGTAATACGGACAAAATGACTACCCGTGACCTTAACCGCTTGCGTAATTATGCTTGGGCACAAGGGATCAAATCGATTTACTATGTGCGGACTTATACAGATGACTCCGATAAAGAAATTGGCGTTGACCAATGTGAATCATGTGTGATTTAAAACGTAAACGAGAGGAAAATTGATAATGACACAAGAAAATAAAAAATACTTTAACCAGATTTTGGGTGGAGAACCAACCAACCACAACGTTTTATACTACAAATCCATCGACTGGGACCGGGTAGAAGATGCGATTGATAAGTCAACATGGGAAAAATTGACCTCACAATTTTGGTTGGATACACGTATTCCAGTATCTAATGACCGTGATGATTGGCGAATCCTAACAGAAGAAGAACGTGATGTAGTCAACAAAGCCTTTGCTGGCTTAACAGCTTTAGATACTTTACAGTCTGAAGAAGGCGCAAACGTTATGCGTGATGCTGTTCGGACACAACACGAAGAAGCGGTATTGAACAATATCCTATTTATGGAGTCGGTACATGCTAAATCTTATTCAACAATTTTTATTTCATTGAACACAACGCGGGAAATTGATGACATCTTTGACTGGGCTAACAACAACGAATACCTCCAATATAAAGCACGTCGTATCAACGAAATTTATCAAAATGGAACCGGATTACAGCAAAAGGTTGCTAGCGTATTTCTAGAAACTTACCTATTCTATTCAGGTTTCTATGCACCATTATGGTATTTAGGCAACAATAAATTAGAGAATGTCGCTGAAATTATCAAATTGATTATTCGCGATGAGTCTGTACACGGTACTTACCTGGGCTACAAATTCCAATTAGGTTACAATCAACTATCAATTGATGAACAAAATGAATTAAAAGACTGGATGTACGCGCTGCTATTTGACTTAATGGAAAATGAAGAGAAATATACCGAAGAAATCTATACACAAGTAGGTTGGACGAAAGAAGTTAATACCTTTGTACATTATAATGCCAACAAAGCCTTACAAAACTTAGGATTTGAACCCTTCTATCCAGATGGCACAGCAGAAAATGTCAACCCAATTGTGATGAATGGTATCTCAACAGATTCAAGTAACCATGACTTCTTCTCACAAGTAGGAAATTCATACTTAATGGGTGAATCAGAAGCGATGGGCGACGATGATTACGACTTTTAAATTTCCAATCAATACAAGTAAAAAAAACTGGCTCTCAAGCTAGTTTTTTTTGTGGTTGGATAAGCTTTTTATTCAGATTTACCGATACCCATTAGAAATTGTTCGTCGTTTCGCCGAACAATCCCTTGCAATTGGGGTATATTGTTCGTACAATGGAGGTAACAAAAATAAAGGGGCTATTTATCATGAACTACTTACAAAAACGTATTTTAAAAGACGGTCAAGTCATCGATGAAAAGATTTTGAAAATTGACTCATTCCTAAACCACCAAATCGACCCGAAAGTGATGCATGACATCCAAAGTAACTTCTTTGATTACTTTAAATCACGTGAAATTACCAAAGTATTAACCATCGAAGCAAGTGGTATTGCACCTGCTATCATGGTAGCTGCACACTTCCAAGTACCGATGTTATTTGCGAAAAAATCTGAACCATCAACACTTGCTGGACAAGATAAATTCTCAACATTAGTACATTCATTTACTAAGAATAAAACAAGCGAAATTATCATCTCTAAAGAATATTTAAATGAGAATGATAAAGTACTGATCATTGACGATTTCTTAGCGAATGGTGAAGCGAGTCTAGGTTTAATTGACTTAGTGAAACAAGCTGGTGCAGAAGTTGTTGGTGTGGGTATTTGTGTAGAAAAATCATTCCAACCAGGACGTCAACGTCTTATTGATGCGGGTGTAGATGTTTACTCAGTTTGCCGTATTGCTTCATTAGCAGGTAATAAAGTGACTTTTGTAGATGAAGAAGATGAAAAGTTAGCATAGCGGGTGGCCAATTTGAAGAATATAAATTTTAAAGATGTTTTCTCAGCTAAAACTACATTTCTTTCACTACAACATTTACTAGCCATGTATGCCGGTGCTATTGTGGTACCGTTAATTATCTCAAGTTCCCTTAATTTCACGACCCAACAGACGCTATACCTTGTCTCAGCAGATATAGTTATCTCAGGGATTGCAACATTCCTACAACTTTACCGCGGGAAATTTATCGGTATGGGCTTACCCGTTGTAATGGCTTGTTCCTTTACAGCGATTGGCCCTATGGTTCAAGTGGGTGGTCAATATGGCTTAGGCACCATGTTTGGTTCAGTCCTAGTAGCTGGTTTAGTGATCTTATTACTAGCGCCAATCTTTGCTAAACTATCTCACCTGTTTCCGCCGTTAGTGACAGGGACTATCGTGACCCTAATTGGTGCAACGTTAATTCCTGTTGCAATTAATAATTTAGCAGGTGGCGAGGGTAGTGCAGACTACGGTAATATGGATAATTTAATCTTGGGGTTAATGACTTTCTTGATTATTCTCTTACTATATCGCTTTACTAAAGGCTTTCTTCAATCTATCTCTATTTTGATTGGACTAGTTGCTGGTATGGTTATTGCTATCTTTATGGGGAAAATGGACATGCAACCTATTCTAGAGGCGTCTTGGGTGCAACTACCGGTGCCTTTTGCAATTGAGTCGCCATCATTTCATCCAGCAGCGATTTTATCGCTAACAGTGGTTGGTATTATTTCTATGATTGAAGTAACAGGTATCAACTATGCCTTGGCTGGTATGTATGATAAAGACATCGATGAAGCAGATCTTCGTCGTTCATATTTCTCAGTAGGGATTGGGTATTTACTTGCTGGTATCTTCAATACATCACCACAAACTGCTTTCTCCCAAAATGTGGGCGTAGTACAAATGTCAGGTGAAAAGCGAAAAACCATTTTCATCAACTTGATTATCTTAATGCTACTATGTGGTTTGATTCCAAAAATTGGTGCTATTGCAACTTCTGTACCGTCAGCCGTATTAGGTGGTGCAATGATTTTCTTATTTGGTAATGTCTTATCCTACGGAATCAGCGTATTGGGTGCGCAAGATTTAGCAGATAATCGTAACCAATTGATTATTGGTGCTGCAATTACAATCGGTTTAGGTGTAGCTATTGCACCTGCAGCCTTTGCACAACTGCCAGAATGGATCTCTTGGCTAACGTCTTCAGGAATCGTAGCTGGTGGTGTAACAGTTGTCTTACTAAACGCCTTCTTCCATGGCGTAAAGAAATAAATCACTTTAAAATATCTCTTTTAAATAGATAAAAAAACTCCTTGAATTTAGTTATGTTAGCTAAATTTAAGGGGTATTTTTATAGCTATGATGTTTGCAATTTTAGTCATAAATACAAAATCACTGTATGAAAAACTGACAATTGCTATTGACTCAGGATTGAAAGCAATATATGATAGCGTAATTGTGGTGTTTCCATTAAAAATGCTTATAGAGAGGTTTATATATGTTTAAGAAAATAAATAAAGTACCTGCAGGGATGTTTTTGATTCCCTTGGTAGTATCACTAGTATTAGTGTCTATCTTCCCTAATATGTATGATGCAATCGGTGGTACAACACAACAAACGTTTCAAATGGGGACCAACGTTGTTATTGGACTATTGGTATTTTCAGCTGGGACAAGTTTAGATTTAAAACAAATTGTGCCTTTAATAAAACGTCATTTGCCGATAATTCTGTTTAAATTAGTTATTTCAACAATCTATATTTTAGTTTTTTATTGGTTGTTCGGCTTAGATGGCATTTTTGGCATCAACTTATTGGCTTTCGCTTGTGTGATTTACTCTTTAAACCCAGCGGTAGCACTAGCTATTCATTCAAGTTATGGGGATAAACAGTTTGGCGCCGTATACGGTATTATGGGCCTGATTGGTATGCCTTTTGCACCTTTAATTTTATTAAGTATTTTAACGGCCGATGGTGGGGCAGCAGGAATTGACTGGCAACCGATCATCTCAATCTTTGTGCCTTTAGTAGCCGGTACTATTCTAGGTAACCTAGACAAAGATTTCACCGACTTTTTTGTGCCGATGATTGGTCGCTTACTACCTTTCTTAGGGTGGAACCTAGGTGCAGCGATGAATATTCAATCAGCTATCGCTTCAGGATTGCCAGGTATTTTGATGGCCGGAATCTTTATGGTCTTATTATTACCATTAATTCCATTTGACCGCTACATCATGAAACAAAACGCAGGGGTAGATGGTGCAGCTATTTGGAATGTAGCAGGCATGTCAGTAGCCAATCCTGCTAGTATTGCATCTGCTTTGCCGTTGGTATTTGCTGATCAATCAGCAAGTGCTACTGCTATCGTGATGATGGTATGTATCATCACTTCAATTATTTCACCTATTGTTGCACAGAAACTATATGTAAAAGAGTATGGTATTCAACCATTATAATTATCTCAATGCTTACAGAAGAGTCATGCTTACATGGCTCTTTTTTGGTGTATTAAATTCATATATTTAAAAAGGCCAACTTGGACAAACAAGACAGTCAAAACACAAACTTATTGCAATGTAATTATGGGTTTTTTATGCGATAATATAACATACGAGTGATATTTTTGCCGAAATCATTTACCTGGTGATGACACAATTTTATCATGCGCAATTTTAAATGATCTACATACACCTTGTAACTTGAAAGGAGTTATCATGAACGATTTTTTCTTAACGTTAATGGAACGTAAAGACCAATTATTCACTGCTACTTACGAACATATGGCTATATCCTTACTTGCCTTGTTCATCGCCTGTGTTATTGCAATTCCACTAGCCATTTGGTTGAGTGACCACCGCAAATATGCGGAACCCGTATTACAATTTGCTAGTATCTTACAAACGATCCCCTCATTGGCCTTGTTGGGATTGTTAATTCCCTTAGTAGGGATTGGGTCAGTACCTGCATTGATTGCTTTAGTCGTCTATGCGATTCTGCCTATCTTACAAAATACCTATACAGGTTTTGTAGAAATTGATCCAACAATTGAAGAAGCTGCGATTGCCTTTGGGATGCCTAGACGAAGACGTCTGTTTAAGGTGGAACTCCCTATAGCTATGCCGGTGGTAATTTCAGGTATTCGGACCTCGTTAGTATTAACTATCGGAACAGCGACCTTAGCGACTTTAATCGGTGCTGGTGGCCTTGGATCTTTGATTATGTTAGGAATCGACCGAAATGATAGCAATTTAACTCTAATTGGTGCTATTGCATCATCTTTATTAGCGATTATTTTTGGTGCCCTCATTAAATGGTTAGAAAATAAGAAAATGAAAACCGTCCTTATTAGCTTGCTTGTTTTATTTGTAGGAATTGGTGGGCCTATCTTGGCGCAACGATTGACTGGTCAAGTTACGAATGTCACTATCGCCGGTAAATTAGGGTCAGAACCAGAGATTCTAATTAATATGTACAAAGAAATAATTGAAGCAGATAATGACGATGTCAAGGTGGATGTAAAAGCTAATTTTGGAAAAACGACTTTCTTATTTTCTGCCTTAGACAATAATGAAATCGATATTTATCCAGAGTTTTCAGGTACAGTCCTTGAAAGTTTAGTTGACGTAGATGAAGCTACTGATACAAGTGACTTCGACCAAGCAGATACCTATCAATTAGCGCGGGACTTATTAAAAGACCAGTATGATATGAATTTTCTAGAACCATTTTCATTTGAAAACACCTATGCTTTAGCCGTCAAACGCTCTTTTGCAGAGGAAAATGATCTAGAAACGATTTCAGATTTAGCGAAAGTTGAAAACGAGATTACAGCTGGCTTTACGTTAGAATTTATTGACCGCCAAGACGGCTATGCTGGTATTCAAGAATTATACGGTTTGACCTTCCCGTCAGTGAAAAGTCTTGAACCTGCGCTTAGATACAATGCTATTAATAGCAATGAAGTGAATGTGGTTGATGCATATTCGACTGATAGCCAAATTTTAGAGTATGATTTGGTTACGCTTGAAGATGATTTAGGGCTATTCCCTGATTATCAAGGAGGTCCATTGATGAATGTAGACTTCGCTGAAGACCATCCAGAGATTGTGGCATCCCTAAACAAGTTAAGTGGATTAGTAACCGAAGATGAGATGATTCAAATGAACTATGCTGTAAACGTTGAAGGACAAGAGCCTAGCCAAGTAGCCCATGATTTCCTAGTCGACAAGGGCTTAATAGGGGAGGATGCATAATGGCCAATATAATCGAATTTAAAGATGTAGAGAAAGTATATGAAGACAAACGTGTAATTGATGACTTGAATCTAACCATCCACGAAGGTGAGTTTTTTGTTTTAGTGGGTCCATCAGGTAGTGGGAAAACGACATCCCTTAAAATGGTGAATGGCTTGACTGAGCCAACAGGTGGAGATGTTTACTTTAAAGGGCAAAAAATTAAAGATCATGATATTGAGAAAATGCGCTGGAATATGGGGTATGTCTTACAAAAGATTGCTCTTTTCCCAACAATGAATGTTAGTGAAAATATTGATGTTATTCCAGAAATGATTGGTTGGCCAAAAGAGAAACGTGTAGCCAGAATTGACGAACTACTCAATTTAGTAGGTTTAGATCCCAAAATTTACCGAGACCGACCAGTTGATGAATTATCTGGTGGGGAGCAACAGCGAATTGGTATTTTACGTGCGATTGCAGCTGAACCGGATATTATTTTAATGGACGAACCTTTCTCAGCCCTAGACCCAATTTCGCGTAACCAGTTACAAGACCTCGTAGTCGATATTCATCAGCGGTTGAAGACAACCATCTTATTTGTCACACATGATATGGATGAAGCCATTAAATTAGCTGACCGAATTGGGATTATGAACCAGGGCCGTTTAATTCAGGTGGATACGGCTCAGGAAATTCTGACAAATCCAGAAAACCAGGTAGTGGCTTCCTTATTTAACCAAGAAAAAGAAGATGTCTTTGGCTTAAATATCTTCCGATCAGATATTCAGCCACTTTCCGGGGACCATCCAGATTATCCGCAAATTGATATCGCTAGCCATCAAAAAGATTTATACGCCTTACTAGCGACTGATGAGGTAGTTGAGATCACGGAAAATGATACAAGTTTAGGAACGCTAGATAGACAGGCTGTATTTGCTCGGCTAAAAAGTATATAAGGTGTGATGATATAAAGAAAATCAGAGAGGTGTGGTGGCATGTTTCAAACCCCAATTGATGACAAATTATCAATCAAAATATTAGAAGAGCGTGATGTAGAAGCTTTGTACAAGTTAATTGATCATTCACGTGATTACCTGAGTGAATACTTACCTTGGGTGAAATTCATGAAAGCTACGGAAGACGAATTACCTTTTATTAAAGAGGGGCTACAACAATTTGCCAATAACGACGGTTTTCAATGTGGGATTTGGTTTGAAGGCCAATTAGCTGGTGTGCTCGGTTTGCATTATATTAAACACCTAAACAAGTCAACTTCACTAGGTTACTATTTAGGAGAAGCATTCCAAGGTTCAGGGATTATGACTAAGTCTGTAGCTTTCCTACTTGATTATCTTTTTAATGACTTAGCCTTAAATCGTGTAGAAATTCGAGCAGCGGTAACCAACCATAAAAGCCAAGCGATTCCAAAACGCCTAGGCTTTACTGAAGAAGGGATTCTTAGACAAGATGAACAACTAGATAGTGGGCCATCAGATTCAGTGGTATTTTCTTTACTAAGAGATGAATACTTAGCCCAAAAATAATCATAAACTTAATAGATATATAAGGATGAGGGACGGATGACTAATATAGAAAGTCATTGGTCCTTTTCATCTGCCTTTAAATTTTGCTATACATTTCTTAAAAAAGTTAATAAATAGGTGTATTTCTCGAATAATTCATCCTGAATAGACAGTAGTTTAACCTATCTTTCTTCATACTTTCGCCATCTATATAGCCCAATATATAGCTAACAACAAATAAGTGAAAGAGAAAGGTGAATGAATATGAAGGTCTATGAATTACTTGAACAAAGTGGTGTAACAGCTAGAAATCCTTTACCAGCAGATGTAGAGCAACTTGAAATTACCGGCATTAGTGAATCCTCCTTACAAGTAACCAATGGCCATCTATTTGTCGCCATTTCCGGTTATGCCACTGACGGTGAAGCCTATATCGGTAATGCCATTGAACGCGGCGCTAGCTTGATTGTGACGGAATCTGACTTAACCGCTAGGGCGAATGTGCCGTTTATCCAGGTTGACAATGCTAGAGAGAGTTTAGCCCTGCTTGCATCAGCTTTTTATCACAATCCTAGCCAAGACAAGTTGGTAATAGGGATTACAGGGACTAACGGCAAAACGACAACAGCCTTATTCTTGCAACATTTATTGAAGAAAGCAGGCTTTGATGTGGCTTACTTCGGTACTGTATACAATGAAATCAACGGTCAACGGTATGAAAGCAAATTAACCACGCCAAGTGCGACAGAAATCCAAGCCGCCTTAGCCCGGTCAAATGACGATGTAGTGGTTATTGAAACTTCTAGTCAAGGACTCCACCAATATAGAATGGCAGGGATGCAATTTGACTATGCCTTATTTACCAACCTACAACACGACCATTTAGACTACCACAAGACCATGGAAGCTTATTACCAAGCCAAGAAATCCCTATTCAGCTTAATGAAACCGGACGGGAAGGCCGTCATCAATAGCTATACCATGTGGGGCAACCGCCTAGCCAAAGAACTAGAAGCAAGTGGTAAACAAGTCTTAACCGTAGATACTAAGAAAGGTGCGACAAGTTATGTCTTAGATAAAACAACCGACGCAGCAGTTGTTGCCTTCGATGGACAAGGCGGACAAATTGAAGAAATCGAAGCGCCCTTATCAGGTGTTTATAACCAAGAAAACCTGATTTTAGCCACAACCGTCATGGTTGACCTAGGATTAGACGCTGGCAATACCAACGAGGCAATCGCAGACTTTGCGGGAATTGCGGGCCGTTTAGAATACTATCCACTAGCAGACGGCAATGAAATGGTCGTCGATTATGCCCACACGCCGGATGCTATTGAAGCCTTACTAACGACCCTGAACGCCCAATATCCAGACCATGATATTATTCATATCTTTGGTTTTAGAGGGCAACGAGACAGCAAAAAATTCCCGCAAATGGTGTCTGCCTCGCAAATGGGTGCTGATCTGACGATTTTAACCACTGACGACTTAAATGGTGTTCCAAGACAAGAGATGGCTGAAAAGTATCTTGAATACGTGACCCTATATGGCCTAGACTCAATGGCCATGGTCTTAGACCGGGTTGAAGCAGTTGAGCTGGCCTTAGAAATGTCCACAAATCCGGTATTGTTAGTACTTACCGGTAAAGGCCACGAAGCCTACTCCGAGGAAAATAAGTATGGCGTGCAATCTGATCAACAAGTAGCCCACATGTTCCGATACCGTCAAGTCAGCTATTCAATGTGAAATGTAGGATATCAATAAGACCAATAGAAAAAAGCAACTAGTATTTATATAAATACATGTTGCTTTTTTATTTGATCTAAATAGGGCTTTAATATGCTAAGTCGCATGACTTATAGAACTCCATATAGCTAATTTTCTATAAGAATATCGCCTTATATCATAACAAATACCCCGTTTAACAGCGATAAATAGAGGTATATGATTAATACACATGTGATGACATGTAAATAAGCGTACACTGTTATATCAGAAAATACCCAAATATTGATAGTAATAGGCTATCAAGGATAATGGTAATCTAGTATCTCGATTGAATTGCAATCATGATTGGTTTTTCCTACAATAAATGAATGATAAAAAATCATTTGGAGGCAATATTATGAAGAAAATTTTCCGTGCATTGGGATTGGCACTAGTAGTCTTAGTATTAGCTGCTTGTGGTCAAAGTGAAGAAACAACTAAAGTAAAACTAGGTGTCGTTGGTGATAAAAATGATCAATGGGAGTACCTACAAGAAGAATTGCTAGAAAAAGAAAACATTGAAATTGAATTAGTGAAATTCACTGATTACCGTCAACCAATCGTATCATTAGACGATGGTTCAATCGATATGCACTCCGCTTTAACAGAAATCTATATGGATTCAATCAATGAAGAAGGTGGCTATTCTAATACCACATTAGGTTATACCACTTTAAATCCGATGGGTGTTTTTTCTGAGAAAATCGACTCTTTAGATGAATTACAAGACGGCGCTTTAGTCGCTATTCCAGACGACGTATCAAACGGATCGCGTGCCTTACTGTTACTGCAAACAGCAGGCCTAATCGAATTAGACGAATCAAAAGGTCTATTACCAACAACAAGTGACATTACTTCAAATCCAAAAAACTTACAATTTGAAGAAATGGCAGCCAACCAAACAGCTCGTGCCTTAGCTGACGTTGATATCTCATTAATCAACAACGACATGGCAACCGACGCAGGTTACGTGCCAACACAAGACTCTATCTACCTAGAGCCAGTCGCAGAATCATCAAAACCATACTACAACGTCATCGCAGTACGTGAAGACGAAACAGACAATGAAGTATATAAGACAATCCTTGAATACTATCAAACAGACGAAGTTGCAGCAATCATCGACGAAATGTCAGCAGGTTCGTCAATCCCAGTATGGGAAGGCGCACCAACTGCAGAATAATCTAGTGGCTTTAAACTACCAGGTTTAAAGTGAATCAATATAACTCAATTAAAAAACGTCTCCTAGTATTATTGGGAGGCGTTTTTTAATTGTAAATTGCTGAGACCAGGTGCTTGAGTATCCTATATTAGTTGAAAATTCTGATTAAAGTAAGTCCGATGACATAGTAAGGCAAATTAATAAAAACAAAGATGGTATCTTTTCTTTTTTCAACGCCCTAAAATGGCCCTTATCTACAAAAGAACTAGGCATTAATACGGCGATTTGGCTCCCTTTGAAGGTCTGAAAATATTATTAATCGCGATTTTTATGCATTTTTAAAAAGACAAAAAGTTTAAAAGACCGTTAGATCAACGTTTTGAACTTTAACTATTAAATTATAATGAGATAAAAATGGGTGTTTTTTAAATAAATCAACTTATATTATATAAAATGAACGATTTTGAAAAGCTAGTAACTATTTTTCAACATTAATATCTTATATAAGTTATTTAAATATTTCATTCATTTCTACAATACTGTCAAATATGTTAGAATGATAAGGATTAATGGGTGTCACTCACTCTCATTAAATTGCCATAATTCAAAAAATGGCGATTTGTATTTTTTTGCAAAATGCTTCTATAATGAGCCTATACGAAACAACTCGTTACTTGCATGCAAACGACTTATTCGTATCGCCTCGAATAGACCGTTTGCTTCATCGCTGAACAAATTATCGGACATAGGAAGGGCAAAATTATGTTAAAAATTTATAATACATTAACCAATCAGAAGGAAGAGTTTAAACCATTAGTGCCAGGAAGTATTTCGATGTATGTATGTGGTCCTACTGTTTATAACTACATTCACATTGGGAATGCCCGGTCTACTGTTGCTTTTGATACAGTACGTCGTTACTTTGAATACCGCGGTTTTGATGTGAAATATGTCTCTAACTTTACGGATGTGGATGATAAGATTATTAACCGCGCTAATGAAGAAGGGTTAACGCCTGAACAAATTGCGGATAAGTATATTGAAGCATTCTATGAAGATACCGATGCTTTAAATGTTAAACGTGCTACTAAAAATCCACGTGTTGTGGAGAATATGGATGATATCATTCAGTTTGTGGCTGATTTAGTTGATAAAGACTTTGCATATGTAGTGGACGGTGATGTGTACTATAGAACGCGTAAATTTGAGAAATACGGTCAGTTATCTGATCAAAATATTGATGATTTACGGGCGGGGGCATCTGAACGTTTAGAGGCAGACAGCCAATCGAAGAAAGAAGATGTTGTAGACTTTGCTTTATGGAAGTCAGCTAAACCTGGTGAAATTTCTTGGACTTCTCCTTGGGGGGAAGGTCGCCCTGGTTGGCATATTGAATGTTCTGTGATGGCAACGAAACTGTTAGGCGATACGTTAGATATCCATGCAGGTGGTCATGACTTAACTTTCCCTCACCATGAGAATGAGATTGCTCAATCCGAAGCACATACAGGTCATACCTTTGCCAATTACTGGATGCATAATGGTTTTGTAACAATGGGTGATGACGATGAAAAAATGTCTAAATCTTTAGGCAACTTTGTCTTAGCGCATGACCTAATCCAACAAGTCGATCCACAAGTGGTTCGCTTCTTCTTAGCTTCAGCACATTACCGGTCGCCTTTAAGATTCAATGAAGAAAATATTCAAGATGCAACCAACAACTTAAACAACTTGAAAACTGCTTATGCGAACTTAAATTACCGTTTTGAAGATGCTAAAGAGAGTTTAGATAACGATGCGAAAGTATTGCCACAAATCAAAGCTTTAGAGAATGAATTCGTGGAAGCTATGGATGATGATGTTAATACACCTAATGGTTTAACTGTGGTTTATCGTTTGATGCGTGATATGAATGTGTATACAAATCAAAAAGAAGTATCCGTGCCAATTCTTGAAGCTTTCAAAGAGTCGTTTACAGCCTTATTAACGATTTTTGGGGTCACTTTATCAGATGAAAAAGAGTTGTTAGCGGATGATATTCAAGCCTTAATCGATGAACGTAATCAAGCTCGTGTAGATAAAAACTTTGCCCGTGCGGATGAAATTCGTGATCAATTAAAAGCTGAAGGCATTATCCTTGATGATACTGCCCAAGGTACGCGTTGGAAACGTGCGCAATCCTAGTTGCAGTCTATATTAATGAAAATCAATACAGAAATGAGTCGACTAAATGTCAGAGAATAAGTCTTTAACGAAAAATGAAATAAAACAACTAAATGGCCTAACCTTGGCTTATTTAGGCGATGCTTCTTGGGAGGTAGTAGTCCGCGACCATTTGGTTCAAAGTGGTCTAACGAAACCCAAAGATCTACATAAAGCAGCGACTGAATTTGTGTCTGCAAAAGGGCAAGCGCTATTAGTTGAAGCGATGCAAGCTGAGGAAGGGTTCCTTACTGAAGATGAAATGACAATCTTTAAAAGAGGCCGCAATGCCAAAAGTCACTCAAGCGCTAAAAACGCAGATATTCATACGTATAGAATTGCAACCGGATTTGAAGCTTTGATGGGTTTTGCCTATTTAAATGATCAAAACCGTTTTAAGGAAATTGCAGCTTTCTGTATTCAATACATTCAACATGCACAAAAAGAGGAGCAAGAAAATGGCTAGAGACAATCAAAGACAACAAAACAGAGATAGAGGACCCCGTAGTACAAATAATGAAGAAGAACTGGATCAATCTCCTGATTTCGTCTATGGTTTCCATGCCGCTATGGAAGTATTGGAAGGCGACCATGATGTGAATAAAGTCTTCCTACAAACTGGCTTAAACGAGAAGAACGCCCAAGCTATTTTAAAAGCAGCCAACAAGCGAAATATCTTGGTATCTAATGTACCAAAGGAAAAATTAGATACCCTTTCTGATGGCGGCAATCACCAGGGTGTTGTCATGGCTATTGCAGCATACAAATACGCTGAACTAGAGGATATCTTCAAAAAAGCTGAAGAAGCGAATGAAGACCCAATTATCATAGTCCTAGATGGTATTGAAGATCCGCATAACTTAGGTTCTATTTTAAGAACAGCTGATGCTTCAGGGGTTCATGGTGTCATTATTCAAAACCGTCGCGCTGTGGGGTTAACGCAAGTTGTTGCCAAAACTTCAACTGGTGCGATTGAGCATGTACCCGTTGTACGTGTAACCAATATTTCTAAAACCATTGATCTGTTAAAAGAACGTGGTGTATGGGTATTTGGTACCGATATGAAGGGTCAATCAATGTGGCAAATGGATGCGACGCTCCCAATTGCTGTTGTGATTGGTAATGAAGGTAAAGGCGTATCACCAGGTGTGAAGAAACATCTTGATGGTATGATTACCATTCCAATGCGTGGTCACGTTCAAAGTTTAAATGCTAGTGTAGCAGCAGGGTTATTAATGTACCAGATTTATCAAAGTCGTATGGGTAATAGCTAATCAGTGAATTGATTTTATAGTAAGTTGATGAAGAAAGGAGGGGTGACATGGTACTAAGAAAAGAACGGTTAATCGTTGATGGCTACAATATGATTGGCTCTTGGCCTTTACTTGTAAAGTTGAAAAATCGAGATGAAATTGAGGCTGCAAGAGACTTGTTATTAGCAACCCTTTCTAACTATGTAGGCTATCATGATATCGAAACGTGGGTGATTTTTGATGCCATGTTTGTCCCAGGCATTTCTAAATCCTATGATCAATTTAACTTACATGTCGTCTTTACGAGTGAAGGACAAACCGCTGATTCATATATCGAAGAGATGATAGTTGATTTGGTGAGCCCTTTACATAACGTAACGGTTGCGACAAGTGATTTAGCTGAACAGCGAATTGTTTTCCAAAAAGGTGCTTTAAGGCAATCAGCACAAGAGTTATATAGAGATGTGCAAAAAACCAACGCGGAAATTGCACATGGTGGTAATGATTATGAATACAACAAATATCAAAGATCCATACCATGGTCAGTCCATCAGCTAGATAAATTAAATGACTTTTATAGAGATTTAATTGACAAGAAAAGTGAATAGTAGGATTTTGGTGCGTTTGGTCTTTTGGATTGAGCCTGGGTGGTCTATTTGGAGAGGACAAATCTATGGCAAAGCAGAAACAAATTAAAGACCAGTCACAGGTATTGGATTTAGTGTTGCAGGGTAAAAATGAACTTACTGAGGAAATATTTGATGCATTATACCAAGAAGTCTTACCTACCTTATATGCTAACCGTTGGCGCATCCCTAAGTATATTTTGGAAAATGATGATTACTATCAAGAAGCTAGAATTAGTCTAGTACAAGCTGTTCAAACATATCGCATCAATAGTAAGGCAGCCTTTACAACTTACTTTGCGAATGTATTCAAAAATAGGTTGCTCGATATTCGCCGGATGCACATGACGGATAAACGGATTGCTAATTTCAAAGTGGAACGTTCGCTAGATTTATTTGCAAGTGAAGGTGAAGAAAACAATATAGAAAACCGATTGAGAACCAAAGAGTTTCCACCTGAATATGTATATCTCTTCAATGAGACAATTAATAGATACGAGAAAAGTTTGTCTGATATGGAAAGAACGGCATATGGTTATTTCAAAAAAGGTTTTTCTTACGAAGAGATGGAAAAACTCACGGGCTTTACCAGAAAACAGGTTCATTCATTAATCGCTAAGTGTAAACGAAAGTATCGCAAAATATTATCAGAATATTTTGATGATAGGGACTAAAACGAAATTAGGCCATGCACGGGTTGAAACTGTGCATGGTTTTTTCTTTGTTCATTTATGGATTAACTTTTATGGGGTAGCTTACATTTGCATAGTGAAAAAGTGAGCAAAGTAGTTTATGATATTTTTGGAAGTTGGTGAGTTTTTGAGAGTTTTGCCAGTTTTTCATTTATATGGGCGGTTTGCGCGAACGCTTGTAAATACATTTTAGGAGATTGTGTATGGAAATCTTGGGTATTATTGGTGTGTTTATCGGTATTTTACTGATTATTTGGTTTTCTGTTAAAGGGTTGCATATTATTATTGCGGCACCTTTATCTGCTTTGGTTGTAATTCTCGCTAACCAGATGGATATTTTTGGGTCTTTGGTTGGTCAAGAGAATTCGTTTATGACAGCTTTGGCTGGTTTCTTGATTAATAACTTTGCGATTTTCTTATTGGGTGCTATTTTGGCACAATATATGGAAAAGAGTAATGCGACATTGTCTATTGCCAACTTCATCTTGAGTAAGGTGGGGATGGGGTCTAAATATATGATTATGGTAGCGATTATGGCTATTGCAGCATTGTTAACTTATGGTGGGATTTCTTTATTTGTGGTTATGTTTGCGGTAGTACCGTTAGCCAAGCGAATCTTTAAACAAATGGATATCAACTGGGAATTATTCCCTATTCCTTTATTTTTAGGTGCTGGGACCTTTACTATGTCTAGTTTGCCAGGAAATCCTTCGGTTCAAAATGCGATTCCAACTACAGCTTTGGGGACATCGTTAACGGCGGCACCTATTCTAGGGTTAATCGGGTCTGCAGTTCTTTTAGCTTTTGGCTTGCTGTATATGAAATGGTGCTTGGACCGGTCTGTGAAGAACGGCGAACATTTTGATACCTATTTAGAAGGTAAGGTGGATCTTAAAGGGGTAGCCGGTGATGTGGATGAATCGAAATTGCCATCTATTTGGATTTCATTGGCGCCGATTGTTACCTTGATTGCTATTATCTTGATTTTTTCTAGTGTGGCAAACATTATTTTAGTGGCTTTAGCTGCAGCGATTATCTTATCAGCTATTCTATACCACAGCTACATTCCATCTCAGAATATGACCTTGAATGCGGGGGCGACAGGGGCAATTATGCCAGCCTTCTCAACTTCATCTTCTGTAGCCTTTGGTTCAGTATTAACCTTGGCACCTGGTTTTGCGGTCATCCAACAAGCGATTACCTCTATTCCCGGTAGTCCAGTGATTGGATTGGCTGCATCGTCTGCCTTACTAAGTGGGATTACCGGTTCTGCTTCTGGGGCGATTGGGATTGTGATGAATACTCTAGCGCCAGATTATATTGCTATGGGGATTAATCCAGAGCTGGTCCACCGAATTACAGTGATTGCGGCGGCAACATTAACGGCGATGCCACACTCTGGGGTCGTGATTACCTTTAATAATCTGACTGGATTATCCATTAAACATGGCTTTATACACCAGTTCATTATTACAAACGTGGCGCACTTGTTGGCTTTGATTGCGGTACTTATCGCTTCAGCCTTTTTATATTAATAAAATAAATTTTTGAGGGAGTTGCCTTATGATAGTGCAACTCCTTTTGCTGTTTGTGGTATAATTAGGGGTGCAGGAAAAATAAATTGACATTGACCATCGGAGTAAGTACCATGTACAATGAATCAGAAATCAAGGAGATTGTGAATTATGGCAACGAAAAAAGTATCACTTGCTTGTTCAGTATGTGGCTCAAGAAATTACACGACAAATAGTAATGCCAATAACCGTACTGAGCGTTTAGAAGTGAAGAAATTCTGTAGACACTGTAATCAACATACAATACATAAAGAAACCAAATAGTCGGTATTGACTAATAGATGGTAGAGGGCGAGGGAAGTAGATGCAATTTTTAAAAGATGTATGGCATGAAATGCGATTGACTACATGGCCAAGTGGTGGCGAGTTGGTGCGCTACACTGGTATCGTATTATCAACTATTATCATGGTTGGCATTTTCCTAGGGATTATTGATACCTTAGCACAATGGGCTTTTGCATGGTTTATTAACTTATAATTGTAACTTGTTATGGCGCGCGCATGGGCGGTGTGTTATAATTGGCACGAATAAAGCGAAGAGAAAACCTTTCATGTGGGGAAGGTTTTTTAATTTGCCTAAAAGTTGATCAGTTATGAATGTATTGAAAGAAGGAGCATATCGATGGTAGAAGAAATCGAAATTGGTAAAGAATGGTATGTAATCCATACATACGCTGGATATGAAAACAAAGTCAAACAAAACTTGGAAATGCGTATTACTTCGATGGATATGGAAGATTACATTTACCGTGTAATCGTGCCTGAAGAAGAGCATGTAGAGAAAACGAAGTCAGGTAAAGAAAAGATTGTTAAAATTAAAAACTTTCCAGGTTATGTATTAGTTGAAATGATCATGTCTGATGAAGCATGGTTCGTTGTTCGTAATACACCGGGTGTTACAGGGTTCTTAGGTTCTCACGGTCAAGGTTCAAAACCAACACCATTGTTACCTGATGAAGTACGTAATATCTTATCAAGTCTTGGTGAAGGTGGCCGTAACCGTAATATCTCATTCGATATCGGTGAAGTGGTTAAGGTTATCGATGGTGCCTTTGATGGTATGGAAGGTCGCGTTCAAGAGATTGATGCAGAACATGGCAAGTTGAAACTGACTGTTGAAATGTTTGGACGTGAAACATTAGCAGAAGTAGACTATGACCAAGTAGACAAATTCTAATTTGCGATATTTTACAAATCATAGTTGAGGTAAAATAAACCATAGTTAAATGAAAAAATAGCGGGTAAGGATTCTTAAACAAAATCCTTACCCGCTATTTTTCTCTATTGATCAATATTCATTTTCTAATGGTTTATTTTTCATACTTCCAGCGGTAAAGATACATGTATTTTAAAATATCGTACAATATATAGCCGGAAATTACCGAATGCATAAAGGGGAATGTGTATAGTGAATGAAAACTACCATTAAAACGTAAAACGTTAGCATGGACGAACCATACAATGAACGTACTTGAAATAACGGAGAATACTGCGAACTTTTTTAATTGCACATTATCTTTGGTGTTCTCTTTCTTTAAAACAAAAAAATATTTTGTTATCGCTAAACTAACACAAAATAAACATAATGCAGAGAGTAGCCAGTTGCCAGTCATAATGATGAGTGCATTAGGGTGAATGACGTTAGCAAAAAGTATCATAATGGCCAATAGACCAAGGGCAAATTTTGCTTCATTTTTAACTTCTGTTTGATTGATTTTAGACAATTAATCCCTCCATTATCTACTTTCTAAATTGTTACTTCGCTTAAGTGTGAATAAATATTACTTAATTCAGTTAATGTAAGTGGTTAAATGTTTAATCCGCAACATCAAATGCTTCTATTGTTAAGCTCATTATAACAGGTTTATTGGTAGAAGAGGCGAATGGCAAACAGAAGATGCACAAAAAAATCAGTTGCTTTTATGGGCAACTGATTTTTTAATCTATTAAATATATTACTAATCATTTAATTTAACAATATCTGCATCTTCTGTATAAATAACGCGTTCGCATAGGTTTGTTGCATAATCACCGATACGTTCGATATCATGTAAAATGGCATTAATCGCTGAACCAGTTTGGACAGTTTCCGGTTGATTCTTCATAATCACTAAAATTTGATCGACAAGTTCTCTAAAAGCACTGTCTACTTCGTCATCCATAGCAGCGATTTCTTTAGCGCGTTCAACGTTATGTTGGCTAAAGGCATCGATTGCTTGTCCGAGCATGTTTTTCGCTAACTCACCTACGGCAAAAACATCATCCATAACTGGATCAAATGGTGCTAAGTTTTCAACACGTAAAATACCTTTCGCTACGGATACTGCGTGGTCGGCTACGCGCTCTAGGTCAGAACTTGAAGCAAATACTGACAGAATCATACGAAGGTCAGTACCGATTGGTTGTTGACGAGCGATTATACGCATTACATAATATTCGATTTCTTTTTCTAGCTTGTTAATCTCAGCATCGCTTTCAATGACAATTTGTGCGCCATTGTGGTCATTGGTTTTTAATGCTTGGAAAGATCGTTCTAACATAGCCGCTGTACCAAATCCAAGTTTTGCGTGCATACCCTCCAAAGTCTTTAGTTGGTCATCGTAAAATTTTCTTACTGGACGTTCCATCATTATCACTCCTTTGCAATGTACTTTTCCCTTATCAAGGATACAGTTTACCATATTTTGTCGGTCTTGTCATCTAGTAAGTATTGTTAAATAGGTAATGTAACCCTTTACAAATCGTTTGCATCATTTACTTATAAAGTATAGCATATTTTTTAAAAAACTCTTGCAATAACTAAAGATGTATGGTTAAATAGGTTATTGTGTGTAGACACATGTAGTGGGAGGAGGAATCTCAACTCCATTAAACCACAACGCGAAAAACAAGGAGGAATGTTTCGTGGCTAAAAAAGTACAACAAATCGTAAAATTACAAATTGAAGCTGGTAAAGCAAGTCCAGCTCCTCCAGTAGGTCCTGCATTAGGTCAAGCTGGTGTGAACATCATGGGATTCACTAAAGAATTCAACGCGCGTACACAAGATCAAATGGGTATGATTATCCCTGTAGTGATTACTGTATTCGAAGATCGTTCATTTACATTCATTACTAAAACACCACCAGCTGCAGTATTATTGAAAAAAGCTGCTGGCGTTGCTAAAGGTTCTGGCGAACCTAACAAAAATAAAGTCGCTACCGTAACTCGCGACCAAGTTCGTGAAATTGCAGAAACAAAAATGGAAGACTTGAACGCTGCAGATGTAGAAGCTGCTATGCGTATGGTTGAAGGTACTGCACGTTCAATGGGCTTTGTAGTAGAAGGCTAATTGTCATACTGTAATACATGAAACCCGTACGCCACAAATCAATTACGATTTGTGAGTGGGAGGATTATCCGCTAAAACCACATAGGAGGAATATATATAATGGCTAAACAAACTAAAAACCAAAAAGCTGTTTTCGAAAAAATCGAAAAAAATAAAAAATATGCTTTATCTGAAGCAATTGAATTGTTAAAAGAAGTAGACTACGCTAAATTTGATGGATCAGTTGAAGTTGCATACCGTTTAGGTATCGACACTAAGAAAAATGACCAACAAATCCGTGGTGCTATGGTATTACCTAACGGTACTGGTAAAGACCAAACTGTATTGGTTTTTGCTAAAGGTGAAAAAGCGCAAGAAGCTAAAGACGCTGGTGCTGACTACGTTGGTGATGACGAGTTCATCCAAAAAATCCAAGGTGGCTGGTTCGACTTCGACGTGATCGTTGCGACTCCAGACATGATGGGTCAAATTGGTCGTTTAGGTCGTGTATTAGGTCCTAAAGGCTTAATGCCAAACCCTAAAACTGGTACTGTAACACAAGATGTTACTAAAGCAGTTCAAGACATCAAAGCTGGTCAAGTTGCTTACCGTGCTGATAGCGCTGGTAACTTACACTTACCTGTTGGTAAAGTATCATTTACTGCAGATGCATTAGCTGAAAATGTAAAAGCTGTTCAAGAAATGGTATTACGTGTGAAACCTGCATCTTCTAAAGGTACATACATCAAAAACTTAGCAATTACATCTACTATGGGTCCTGGTATCCAAGTTGATGTTTCATCAATCTAAGATCTATTTAAAATAATACTTGACCCACTTATACTATTCTGTTAGTATAAGTGAGGTTATTTATATAGCTTACCGAAGACAGTTGGCGGCTTTGCCTTAATTTTGCCAACCGAGGGAGATACGTTGTTCACTACTAGATGGTGAACTTTATCCTCTATGTCTTCAGTGACATAGAGTTTTTTTATTTAAAAAAACTCTAATAAAATCAGTGGAGGTGAAATATAAGTGAGTGAACAAGCAATTGCTAAAAAACAACAAGAAGTAAATGAAGTCGTTGAGAAAATGAACGCTGCAAATTCTTTAGTTGTGGTTGACTACTTAGGATTAACAGTAGCAGAAGTGACTGAATTACGTAAACAATTACGTGAAGCGGGCGTTGAGTTTAAAGTTATCAAAAACACAATCATGCGTCGTGCTTTAGATTCTCAAGACTTAGAATACCATGAAGAAGTTTTCCAAGGCCCTACAGCTGTAGCGTTTGGTATGGAAGACGCAGTTGCCCCAGCTAAGATTCTTTCTGATTTTGCTAAAAAAGCAGAAGCGTTAGAACTTAAAGGTGGTATCTTAGAAGGTGAAGTGCTTTCTAAAGAAGAAATTCAACAAATTGCGAAATTGCCAAACCGCGAAGGTCTACTTTCAATGCTATTATCAGTATTGCAAGCTCCTGTCCGCAACGTGGCATACGCTGTCAAAGCTGTTGCAGATGCAAAAGGCGAAGACGCAGCGTAATTTATTACCAATTTAATCATACAAAACAAACTATTTAAAAACGGAGGAATTTTATAATGGCTTTAAACATTGAACAAATCATTGCTGATTTAAAAGAATCAACAATTTTAGAATTAGCTGACTTAGTATCAGCAATCGAAGAAGAATTCGGCGTATCTGCTGCTGCTCCTGTAGCTGCTGCTGGTGCAGGTGCTGGTGAAGCTGCTGAAGAAAAAACTGAATTTGACGTAGAATTAACTTCTGCTGGTTCAGCTAAAATTAAAGTAATCAAAGCTGTACGTGAAGCTACTGGTTTAGGCTTGAAAGAAGCTAAAGCATTAGTAGACGGCGCTCCAGCGATCGTTAAAGAAGCATTACCTGCTGAAGAAGCAGAAGCTTTAAAAGCTGCTATCGAAGAAGCTGGCGGTACTGCAGAAGTAAAATAATCTTTAACAGATTATCTTATTATGTATATGAGGGGAGTTCGGAATTATCCGAGCTTCTTTTTTTTTATCATTTTTATTAGACCACATCCGTTTTTAATTTTCGGGTGTGGTCTTTTTCTGTTTTCAGGCTTTTGTTTAGGGAATTTTCAGGTACAAAGCTTGCTTTTTATTTTGACCGGTAAAATTTCTTTTGTATCAATAGTGTTAGGCTGAATAGATATAGCCTACAAGAATCGTTTATTTAATGGGATTTTATCCCAAAGACTTGTGTAAATAGGCTAATTGGCTAGTGTATGCAGTGAGCAAGTGAATTGACCGGAAAGGTTGATATTGGTAGCCTAAAGCGAAGTGTAATGGCCTAATGAGGTCATTTAATGCGTGGGTTATGTCAAATAAACTTTTTTATCATATCCTAGGAGGCTCGGATAATGTCCTATTTATTCAACGGGACATTGCTGATGCAGCGTCTTGGCCGGGGGAGATGATCAGGTAGAAGCCGTTTTTGAACCGGTTAATATTTTAGTTAATAATGCTGGTATCAATCATTCTGATAGTATTGATGACTTTCCGTTTGACGCCTATGAGTGTGTGATTGCGGCCAAGGAGAAGGTGTCTAATTTAGTCTTATTACTTGCTTCTGATGAGTCTTCTTAAATGACAGGGTCTGAAAATGTGATTGATGGCGGTTTAACCGCTTGTTAGTTGAAATGAAAATTGGAGGATATATATGATTATTGATTTTAAGATGAAAGCCCCTATTCCAAGTTGGGAACCTTTATTTAATGCTGGGAAGACCAGCGTTATAGAGCTTTTCCCCTATCTGAAGAATGAACAACCAACAAAAGCGGTTACTTTTGAGGATGTTATCCAGGAAATGGACGACCGTGATGTGCGCTATAGTGTGATTCTTGGTCGGGATAATGAAGCTGGGTCAAGCAATGAAGAATTGTATCAATTCTTGCAGTCGCCAGAAGCTGAACGTTTTCGTGGTTTTATTGGTTTGGAAAATATGACGATAAATGAAGCGGTTGAAACCATTCACCGGTATGGTGCCACAGGTGCTTTCAGTGGGGTCACTGTGAATCCAGCGAAAATTTTACCGCTAACCAATATTGATGATCCGACGTTAGACCCTATTTTTGAAGCTTGTTTGGCATATGATTTACCTTTCTGTATTACCATGAGTTTATTGATTAGTTTGCTGAGTGATAAACCCGACTACGAATATATTCACCCTAAACGTTTAATTCCTATTGCCAAGAAGTATCCAGATTTAAAATTGATTGTGTCGCATGCGGCTTGGCCTTTTGTGGATGAGATGATCGCGGTAGCGATTCATTTTCCAAATATATTCTTGGTCCCAGATTTCTATAGTGGTTTCCCAAATGCTAAGGCTTATTTTGAAGCGGCTAATTCAGGGCTTGAAGACCAGGTGATTTTTGGATCATGTTATCCAAATGTGGATTATGATTATGCTTTAGGTTTTTATCAGAAACACCTGGCAGATTCTGACATTGCAGGCAAGGTCTTCTTTGCCAATGCCGCTAAACTGTTGGGGATAAGTGAATAAACTAATGGTAGCTGTTTTGACAGGATGATCTAAAAGGGCTTCAAGCTTGCATTTAAAATAAAAGGATGTAATAGAAGGGATATTTATGGATTTCGATTTTCAGTACATGTTAGAGGTTATACCAAACCTATTAGTTTATATACCAACCACCTTGTATATCACGGTGCTTTCGATGGTGGTTGCGATCATTATCGGTGGGCTTTTCGCCATTATACTATTTAATAAGGTGCCGGTCTTATCACAGCTGGTGCAAGTCTTGTCTTCCTTTTTTAGAGGAACACCGGCCATTGTGCAGTTATTACTAGCTTATTTTGGATTGCCACAAATTATACCGGCTTTAACTAGCATGACAGCAACGCAGGCGTCGATTCTGGCCTTATCATTGAATACCGCTGCTTATTTAGCGGAAGTATTCAGGGCTGCCTTGGCATCTGTAGATGCTGGTCAGGTGGAAGCCGCCATGTCTGTTGGTTTGAATTACCGCCAGACATTAAAGGGGATTATTCTGCCTCAGGCCCTACGAAACGCCTTACCGGGTACGGGGAACACCTTCGTTTCGCTGATGAAAAACGCCTCGCTGGCCTTCACCATTGGGGTAGTGGAAATTGTGGCTCAAGGAAAAATCTTAGCAGCTGCATCTCTTCGCTTCTTTGAAGTATACTTCGCCATTGCTTTGATTTATTGGGGGCTAACAATTCTCTATACTTGGATTCAAGAGTGGTACGAAGACTATATCAATAAACCGTATATTAGATAGTGGGTGAGAGAATGAAATTAAAATTAAAGCCGATAAAGGCTATAGTGGCGGCCCTGATACTCTTGGGGCTTGTTTTTTATGGGGTGTATATGCAGGCCTCGACGAATCAAAGCGATGAAGAAGCATCTGGCGACCGTGTTATTACCATCGGTGGTACGCCGACTTCTTACCCCATGCTCTATATGGAAGGGGCTGAGGTGAAGGGGTCCTACGTTGATTTTGCCAATGCGATAGGCAAAAAGGTGGGCTATGAGATCGATTGGGAGCTTGGCGAGTGGTCAGGTATTTTGGCGTCACTACAAGCTGGGCGGATTGATTCGGCAGCCAACTTTGCTGTGACACCTGAGCGGAAAGAGATGTATGATTTTACTGATACCGTTCTTTATTCTGGTGTTGGTATTGGTGTTGCAGAAGGGAATACCGATATTGAGACTTTTGATGATCTGAAGGGCAAGACAGTCAATTCCATAGTTGGGACAAACTACGGCAAGGTTGTCGAAGATATGGATACTGATAATGAAATCATGATTGAACCCTTGGAAGACATCAATGTGGCCTTTAATAATGCCTACCAAGGCAAAACGGACGCCGTTGTCTTTGGTTACGAAACTTTGAGTGCTTTAAACAAGGACCGCGATGCCAATATCGTCATTTTAGATGAGGTATTCGGGGTCAATGAAGTGGCCTTTCCTTTCGTTAAGACAGCGGAAAATGAAGAGTTGATTGCGGATTGGAACCAAGCCATCGAAGAGTTACGCGCGGACGGGACTTTAGCCGAGATTTCAGAGAAGTGGTACGGTATGGACGTGACGACGTCGCCAGAAGCATCTGCAGATGTTGAATAATATATGATAAAAAAATAATTTGAATTTACAAGACCACATCCGGTTTTAGGATGTGGTCTTTTTGACTGCTTGAATAAGTTTGCCTGATTGTCTAGAGGGACTAGCTTGGCAGGGGGGCGTTATTTTTCAAAAAATCCTAGTGAATTAGACTAGACTCTTATATGTTTTTAGGTTAAACTAAAAATATAATTAATAAAAGCTAAGGTTGCACCTCGTGGTTACCCCTTAAATATAGAAAATAGGAGTGAAGTATTCAAATGAAGAAGATTTGGAAATTATTGAGTGTAATAGTTGTGGCCCTAGCCTTGGGTGCATGCGCGAGCGACGGGGAGTCAGCTAGTGACGGTGGCGATGCTGCGGATAAAAAACCGGTTGTGACAGTATCCACTTCTTTTCTACGGGATATGGTAGAACAATTGGCGGGGGACCAAGTAACGGTTGAAACGATTATTCCAGCGGGCGAGGACCCTCATGGCTACTTAGCACGTCCTAGAGACTTAAAGAAAATCCAAGGGGCAGACTTGGTTTTATATCACGGGTTACACTTAGAGGCGCAAATGGTGGAAGCCTTGGAAGTGACAGGTGTGGCGGTGACGAAAGATTTCACTGACGAAGATTTAACGATGGTTGACCAAGACGGGGAAAGCGAAGTAGACCCGCATTTCTGGTTTGATATCACCCTTTACCAAAAAGCGGTGGCTACAGTAGCAGCTGAATTGGTGACTTTAACTGGTGACGAGTCGATTAACGATACGGCGACAGCTTACAAGGAAGAGTTGACTGAATTGGATACCTGGGCGCAAGCAGCAATCGACTCAATTCCTGAAGGTCAACGTTACTTGATTACACCACATGATGCCTTCAACTACTTCTCACAACGTTACGGGATTGAAGTAGTGGCACCACAAGGGATTTCAACACAAGCTGAAGCTTCTAACGCAGATATTTCAACTATTGCAAGCTTTATTGTAGAAAACGAAGTGCCAGCAATCTTTGCGGAATCAACAACTGACCCAGCGCGTATGCAACGTATCCAAGAGGCTGTAAATGCTGATGGTGGCGAAGTGACAGTTGTTTCTGGTGAAGGGCAGGAATTGTTCTCAGATTCACTTGCGAGTGAAGGACAAGAGGGCGATACCTATATAAATATGTTTAAACACAATGTGAACCTAATTGTGTCAAATCTTAAATAGATAAGGTTTAGTAAGATAAATTTTGATGATGTAATGAGAGGATGATAGACAAGATGCCAGCAATAATTAAAGTGGAAGACTTGGCCATGTCTTATGACGACCAACTCGTATTAGAGGATATAAATATTGGCATTAAGGTAAATTCGAAGACGGCGATTATCGGGCCGAATGGTGCCGGCAAGTCGACTTTGTTGAATTGTATGCTTGATTTTTTGAAGCCCTTGAAAGGTGATGTGACCTTCTACGGTAAGGCATACAAGGACTATTACAAGAAAATCGCTTATGTACCCCAATCATCTTCGGTGAATTGGGACTTCCCAACAACGGTTTTAGATGTTGTTTTAATGGGACGGTATGTACATCAAGGCTTTTTCAAAAAGATCAGCCAAGCGGACAAGGGCCGGGCGCTTGATGCCTTAGCAAGTGTCAATATGACTGACTACGCTGAGCGGCAAATCGCTCAGCTTTCTGGTGGGCAACGGCAACGGGTTTTCTTAGCTCGGGCCATCTGCCAGGATGCGGACATTTACTTCTTGGATGAACCAATGAAGGGAATCGATATTAAGACGGAGAAACTTTTCGCAGAGATTATTAACCAATTTCAACGCGACGGAAAGACCATTATTATCGTTCACCACGATTTGGCCACAGTCCGTGAGTACTTTGACCATGTCATCTTATTGAATAAGACAGTCATTGGCCAAGGTCCAGTTGCAGAAACCTTCAATGAAGCCAATATCGCGACGGCATATGATCAAAGGATTGGTGAAATCTATGGCCATATTAACTGATTTCTCTTTTCAAATCGTCTTGCTTGGGACAGTCGTCCTAGCTATGGCATCAGGTGTCGTCGGGACAGTCACAGTGCTTAGAGGACAAAGTCTGATTGGAGACGCGATTGGTCACGCCACCTTTGCGGGTATCGTTATCGCCTTTATGCTTTTCCAATCAAAGAATACCCTGATTTTAACCCTGGGTGCTTTGGTCGCGGGTATGGTGGCCTTCTACTTTATCGAGTTGATCCATAAGCATTCCTTGGTCAGCCTTAATTCGGCCTTGGCTTTAGTCTTGTCTTCTTTCTTTGGATTGGGGATGGCCTTGAAGTCATATATCCAAGGCAATCCACAGTTTGGTGACGCATCACAAGCAGGCCTCCAACACTATATTTTCGGGCAGGCAGCCTTTTTGCTGAAATCAGATGTCTGGTTAATCATCATCGCTTCAGTGATCGCCTTAACGATATTCATTGCTTGCTACCAACAAATCAAGATTTTTGTCTTCGACCCGAATTACGCGAAAGCAGTCGGAATCCAGGCCAACGTCTTGAACTGGGTCATTCTCCTGATGGCTATCGTCATGATCGTTGTCGGGCTAAAGGCAGTCGGCGCCATCCTTATCTCCAACATGTTGATTACGCCAGCGATTACCGGCCTACAATGGTCAAAACGATTCCCAGTCGTCTTGCTGGTGGCTGCTGTATCGGGCGGGATCTCAGCTGGTATCGGCACCTACTTGTCATCAACTATCTCAAACTTGCCGACCGGACCAACCATTATCGTGGTCATGTCGATCGTCTCGCTATTGTCCATTATTTTTGGGCCAAGAGGTTATGTGGTCGCTTATTTACGGAAGAAACGGTACTTAGCGACCCATCAAGATGACACGTTTGAGACAGAGGAGGTGGCATAATGGGGGCTTTATCAGTTGTAATGATTACGGCCGTTTCCTGCGCCTTGCTCGGGGTATTTTTAGTTTTGAAGAACATGGCCATGGTGGCTGACGCCTTGTCGCATACAGTTTTACTAGGGATTGTCCTTGGTTACTTTATTGCCGGCGACCTAGATTCACCGATCCTATTTGTGGGGGCAGCCCTATTTGGTGTGATGACTGTCTATGCCATTGAATACGTGGTCAACAAATTTGCCATTCAAAGTGATGCGGCCACTGGCTTGGTCTTTACCTTGCTTTTTGCTCTTGCCATCATCCTGATTTCAAAATACGCGCGAAATGTTCACTTAGATGTGGATGTGGTCTTGAGCGGTGAAGTGGTCTTTGCGACCTTAAATACTATGGAAATCTTTGGTATCCAGGTGCCGATTTCCTTCGGCCGAATGTTTGTCATGTTGGTGATTAATCTGGCCTTTGTCGCAGTGACCTACCAACAACTCAAAGTCAGCATTTTTGATCCCGTTTACGCGAAATCAATCGGTGTAGCGGTTGGGTTCTTGAATCTGGTCTTGATGACACTTGTATCCATCACCACCGTTGTTGCCTTTGATACCGTCGGCGCGATCCTAGTGATCTCCCTAATGGTAGCGCCAGCCTTGAGTGCCCATTTACTGTCAAAACGGTTATCCATCATGTTGTTAGTAGCCTTATTGTACGGGGTAATCAACAGTGTCCTTGGGTACTATGTAGCCATCTACTTTAACGTGTCCATTTCAGGAACCATCGCCTTCGCAGGTTTTGTAACCTTCTTATTGACACTCTTGTTTGCACCAAATGGTTTAATTGGCAAGCGGTTCAAGCGGGCTAAGGAAGCCTAGATTTTGATTTAAGGAAAGTGAACGTATGTAAGTCAGCGTCTTATTCAGGCTACAAGGTCTGAGTGGGGCGCTTTTTCTTTTTGACAAAAGTATCAAGCAGATTTTACCTACTTGCGCCTAGTCCACACAAACTATAAAATGGAAGAGATGATAATGTGCATTTACAAAAATAATGAAAATAGTAACGATATAGAACGGAGGGTGTTCATGAAAGAGAGTCATCAGTACTTCGAAAACAATGAAGATCTTGGACACGACTTTAAACAATACAAGACCGTGATTTTTGACCGGCCATTCACCTTCAAGACCGACTCAGGCGTCTTTTCTAGGGATAATTTAGATTTTGGGACCCGGGTCATGCTTGAAGCCTTGGACCTTGACCAACTTGCACCGGGAGACCTGCTTGATTTAGGCGCTGGTTACGGGCCTGTTGGTGTCATTATGGGGACTATGCTGCCTGACCGTGCCATTTATGGGGTAGATATCTCTGAGCGGGCGATTGGTCTGGCTAAGGACAACGCAGCAGCTAACCATGTCGACAACGTCACTTTTAGCGTTTCAAATGCCTATGAAGCCATTGACAAAAGAGATTTCGGTGTCATTCTGACGAATCCACCAGTTCGCGCGGGTAAGGAAATGGTGCATCATTTTATGAGTGAAGCTATTCACTATCTAAAACCAGGTGGTGAAATTTACGTGGTCCTACAAAAGAAACAAGGGGCACCTTCAGCGATGAAGAAATTAGAAGAAGTTTTTGGTAACGCTGAAGAAATCGAACGCCGTAAAGGCTATTGGATTTTAAAAAGTGTAAAAGAAAGCGAATAGACCATCATGGTGGGCATTGCATCCTTTGGATGTAATGCTTTTTTATTTGGGTAGGAAAGTTTTCAAATAGAACAATGCTTGTACTTTTGTAAGTTTGTAAAATTAAGCCCTTTCATTTTTAGTCTAAAGGGGGTGTAGAAAGTTAACATAAAAATGTTCGATTTATGAAAACGCGTCAAATCAACCTTTTTAAGGGTTTTTTTTTGAAAATTTTCGGTGAGCATGTTACGGTAATATGGTGAGTTACGTTGCTTTTTGTAACAAAGTGTCAAAATAAAGGAGGATTATGATGACTACAGCAGTAAAAATTGAGAATTTAACCAAAATTTATGGATCGCGCGCTCAAACTGAGAAAGCGAAAAAACTATTAAATGAAGGAAAGTCTAAAGAAGAAATCGTTCAACAAACAGGTGCCACAATCGGGGTCGACAACGCCAGTTTAGATATCAAGCAAGGTGAAACATTCGTAATCATGGGATTATCTGGTTCAGGTAAATCAACTATGTTACGTATGATCAACCGTTTAATCGAACCAACAGCGGGTAACATCACAATTTTAGGTGATGACGTGACAGGTGCTAATAAAGAAGAATTACGTGAAATCAGACGTAAAAAAGTGAGTATGGTATTCCAAAGCTTCGCCTTATTCCCACACAGAACAATTCTTGAAAATACAGAATTCGGTTTGGAGATTCAAGGTGTCAGCAAAGAAGAACGTCAAAAAGCTGCTGAAAAAGCACTAGAAAACTCTGGTCTATTAACTTTTAAAGACCAATATCCAAACCAATTATCTGGTGGTATGCAACAGCGTGTTGGTTTAGCACGGGCCTTAGCAAATGACCCAGAAATCCTATTAATGGATGAAGCCTTCTCAGCGCTTGACCCATTAATCCGTCGTGACATGCAAGATGAGTTAGTTGACTTACAAGAACGTGTAAACAAAACAATCGTCTTCATTACCCATGACTTGGATGAAGCTTTAAGAATCGGTGACCGTATCGCCTTAATGAAAGACGGAGAAGTCGTTCAAGTAGGTACTGGTGAAGAAATCTTAACGAATCCAGCTAACGATTACGTTGAACGGTTTGTTGAAAGTGTTGACCGTTCTAAAGTCCTTACTGCAGAACATGCTATGGAACGTCCAAACTTCTTATTAAATGTTGAGAAGCATGGTGCCAGAATGGCCCTACACCGTATGGAAGAAGAAAACTACAGCTTCCTAATGGTGACAAATAACAAACGTGAATTATTAGGTTACGTTCGTGACACTGATGTTGTCAAAATAATTAAAGGCAATCAAAATAAACAATACTTATCTGTCGAATCTATTATTCGTACAGATCACCCAACAGTTCATCCAGAAACATCTATTAATGATATTTATGATGTGATGGGTAATGCATTTATGCCAATTTCAGTAGTAGATGAGGAAAACCACTTATTAGGAATGGTAAGCTCTAAGATGGTTATCAATAGTCTAGCAAATGACAATAGTGATAATGAAGTTGAAGAGGAGGAAGAATTGAATGTTTAATTTAGCTATGTATCCAATCCCAAAATTGCCAGTGGCGGATTGGGTTGAAGCAGCAACAAACTGGTTAACCGTAACTCTATCAGGACTTTTTGGTGCCATTCAAAATGGCGGTTCAGCCTTTATGAACGGTATTACGAACTTACTATTATTAATCCCCCCATTTGCCTTTATACTAATCGTGGCCGTGATTGCTTACTTTGTGAATAAGAAGCAACTGTCATTATCTGCCTTTGCTTTAGTCGGTTTAGGCTATATCTTAAACCAAGGTTTATGGTCAGAATTAATGAACACAGTAACATTGGTACTTGTATCAAGTCTTGTTTCGGTTATTATTGGTGTTCCTCTAGGTATTTGGTCCGCAAAAAATAAAACTGTTCACAATATCCTAAAACCTATCTTGGACTTCATGCAAACAATGCCTGCCTTTGTATACTTGATTCCAGCCGTTGCTTTCTTCGGTATTGGTATCGTACCAGGAACATTTGCATCAGTTATTTTTGCATTACCACCAACAGTACGATTTACTGAGTTAGGTATCAAACAAATTTCTACTGAATTAGTAGAAGCAGCAGACGCCTTTGGTTCAACTGGTAAACAAAAACTATTCAAAGTAGAATTACCTTTAGCTAAATCGACAATTATGGCTGGTGTAAACCAAACAGTTATGCTTGCCTTGTCTATGGTTGTTACAGCTTCAATGATTGGTGCACCAGGTCTAGGTCGCCAAGTACTAACAGCTCTACAACGTGCCTCAGTAGGTTCAGGGTTTGTGTCAGGTCTAGCGATTGTTATCTTAGCAATCTTGATTGACCGCTTAACAAACCGTTTCACAGCTGATAAAAATAGCTAAGTCAACGAAGGGAGAATTTATTTTGAAGAAAAAACTTAAAGGAATCTGGATTGCAGTCATTGCAGTCTTGGGACTAATTCTTACTTTCGGAAGTGCGGGTGCCTACAGTTCAAATGCTTTTAACCTTCTTTCTGTTGGAAGCAGTGGAAGTAAAGGGAACATCAATCTATCTTACGTAACATGGGATACTGAAATTGCTTCTACAAATGTTATCGCAGAAGTTTTACGTCAAGCTGGCTATACAGTAGAAACTACGCCACTAGATAATGCTATTATGTGGTCATCAGTTGCGTCAGCTGAAGCGGATGCGATGGTTGGTGCTTGGTTACCTAACACACATGCACCGCAATACGAACAATATGGTGATCAGATGGAAGACTTGGGTCCTAACTTAGAGGGCGCGATTACAGGTTTAACCGTACCAACTTATATGGAAGATGTGAACTCAATCGAGGACTTAAGTGACCAAGCGAACCAAACAATTACAGGTATTGAACCTGGTGCTGGTGTTGTAGCGGCTGCAGAAAATGCAGTAGATACATACAGCAACCTAAGTGATTGGACAGTTCAAACATCATCTTCAGGTGCCATGACGACTGAACTAGGGACATCTATTGCGAATGAAGAAGAAATCGTTATTACTGGTTGGTCACCACACTGGATGTTCCAAGAGTATGACTTGAAATATCTAGAAGATACTGAAGGTATCTTCGGAGACGGTGAAACAATCAATACAATGGTTCGCCTAGGATTACAAGATGACATGCCAGAAGCTTATCAAATCTTAGACAACTTCTTCTGGGAAGTTGAGGATATGGAATCTGTAATGGCGGAAATCAATGACGGTGCTGATCCTCAAACTGCAGCACAGGCATGGATTGAAGAAAATCAAGAAACAGTCAATCAATGGTTGGCTGTTGAAGAATAATTGAATAAAAGCTTGACAATGCTGTTCGTGATAATTAATGAACAGTAACGTCTCAACGAGCTTATAACAGGAGTGAGGCACTAATAGCCCCTCCTGTTTTTTTTATAAAAAGTAAGTAGTCGAACATTTGTAACTAAGGAAGATTATTTTCAGGAGTGTAAAAATGTTTAAGAAAATCAGTTTAGTCGTAGCAATTATTGTTGGGTTATTATTTACCTTTGCTAGTGAAGATTCGTATAAAACGACTGTAGGTTCTGATTCTGGTGGCCAAACAGTGACTCTAGCAACTGTGAATTGGGAGTCTGAAATAGCTTCAACAAATGTCCTGGCACAGGTGCTAAAAGAAGCAGGATTCAACGTACAAATTACAACAGTAGACCCGGCCATCATGTTTAGTTCGGTTGCAGAAGGGCAGTCGGATGCTATGGTCGGCGGTTGGGTGCCTACAACGCACCAGGCCTATGCAGAGAAATATGGTGACTCGATGGTTGATTTAGGGGCTAACCTAGAAGGCGCTATTTCAGCATTAACTGTTCCAGCGTATATGGAAGATATCAATTCGATTACCGACCTCACGGATGAAAATGATTCGACTATTACAGGAATTGAACCAGGGGCAGGTGTTACCAACAGTGCCCAAAATGCTGTCAAGGAGTATGACAATCTATCAGATTGGGAGGTTTCTGTGAGTTCAACAGGTGCAATGATTGCTGAATTAGAACAAGCTATCAATGATGAAGAGGATATAGTTGTGATTGGTTGGAAGCCACATTGGATGTTCATGGATTATGATCTTAAGATGCTTGACGATCCAGAAAATGTCTTTGGTGGTTACGAGGAAATTCATTCATATGCAAGAGAAGGGCTAAAGGAAGATAACCCAGAAGCCTATAAGATTATTGATAACTTCTACTGGGAAGTTGAAGATATGTCTTCTGTTATGGAAGAATTAACGACAGATGTAGAACCAGAAGAAGCAGCAGATAATTGGATTGAAGCCAATCGTGAAACAGTGGATGGTTGGTTAGAGTAAAATTAGAGGTGTGACAAAAGTCGCTAAGACTCGACGCGCTGGAGCAAAAGCCGAACAAGTACTGCTAAGTAATTGGCGTATTTTGGGAAGTATTGGAAGAGTTTGACCTTTGGAACCGGATATCGTGAGCTACATAATAGAAGAAAAAGACAGGCGAGTAGATTAAATGAGAGTCTACCGCCTGTCTTTTATTTGCTATAAAGGATGTTATATATCTGTGGCGAAAAAGTGGTTTTCGTTTGGATTAGAAAATCATTGTATCTGCGCCGTATGGTTGACCTTGAGCTTCTTGCGCTAAGACATTTAAGAAGTTCCAAGGACGGCTGAATTCTGGTTGGAAGAAGAAATCAGCTTGCGCTAATTGGTCTACAGTCCATTCAGCTTCAATCGCAACAGATACAGCATTAATAGCTTGAAGAATGTCATAAGTTGACATTAATTGAGCACCTAATATACGACCGTTATCTGCATCGTAATGAAGCTTCATTAAAACTTTTTCTTCGTCATGCATAAATGAAGGACGGATTAAGTCTTCTTTGTAAACAGATTTCACATTTCCTTGGTAAGAGTTTGCGTTAGCATCCTTGATACCAGTAGTAGCGAATTTGTAGTCAAATACAGCAAGACCTGATGTACCGTTTACGCGACCAATTTTAGCGTCTGCATCACCACTTGCGTGACGAGCCATGATGACACCTTGGCGACGAGCGTTAGTTGCTAAAGCAATGTAAGCTTTGTCGTTTGTAGGTGCAAAAGGAATAGCAGTTGCGTCTCCGGCAGCGTAAACATCTTTAACTGAAGTTTCCATGTGTTCGTTGACTTCAACAAAGCCACGACCATCAAGGGTTAAAGTGTCTTTCAACCATTGTGTGTTTGGACGAACCCCAACACTGATAATAACTGTATCTGCTTCGTAAGTGCCTTTGTCAGTGACAACTGCAGTTACTTCGTTGTTTTCGTTGACTTTAAATTCTTTCACACCTTCGCCAGTTTTAATCTTCATACCTTTTTCTTCCATATGTTTTGTTAGAAGACTAGTGAATTCACTGTCAAGGTAAGTTGGTAAGATTGAATCAACAAAGTCGACAACTGTTACGTCGATGCCAGCTTGTGCGTAAGCAATTGCTGCTTCGATACCGATGTAACCAGCACCAACAACTACAGCTTTTTTAGCTGAAGACATACGATTTTTCACTTTATCTGCCCAGTTTCTACCACGTAAGTAGAAGATGTTTTCGTGTTGGTCATCTACATTAGGGATAGTTCCTGGTACGCCACCTGGAGAAAGCAATAGTTTGTCGTAACTTTCTGTAGCTTCCACACCGTCAGTAGTGCGTGTTGTAATTTCTTTTGTGTCTGGGTTGATGGCAATCACACTTGTGTTCATGCGGATGTCAACACCTTGTTCTTTGTATGATGCTTCATTTGCATAGTGTAATTCATCTAAAGATTTTGCAATGTCTTCTAGATAGGACTGAATACCACATGATAAGAAAGAAGCGGTTGATCCAGCTTCAAATACAACGATTTCTGCATCTGAGTCTTTTTTTAATAGAGTTTGCACAGCTTCAAAACCAGCATGTGAAGTTCCTACTATAACGTATTTCATTCGTATTACCTCCAAAGGTCAATGTTTGTCGTAAGCATCGTCTGCTTACATCATACATTATACAACTAATTGTGAAAAAAATCGAAAATTTGCATATTTGACAATTTTTCTTACTTTTAGGAACAATTATGTACAAAAGTATACAAATAACATATATTTCGGCTCCATTTTCATCGAGTAGGATAGCTAACATTTAACTAGCATAAATGATTGACAATTTATGGGAAAGGTGTATAATAAAATCTGTATATTATTAATTGGATTGGAACGTTCCGAAATATTGTCCGGACGCGTTTCTAGGCGAAAACAAAAGGTAATGACAGGAAAGTCAAATAATCTTTTGTTATTTTTTTGCCCTTTTTTAGGGTAAAAAGGCCTTAATGGGCAATTTCTTAGCAAATTCTCATTAAATTCTAACAGTTTAAATTTCGGAGAGGTGGCTTTTAATGACTGGGCATAATGTCAATTTCGGTAAACATCGCGTGCGCCGCAGTTACTCACGTATTAATGAAGTGCTAGAATTGCCAAACTTGATTGAAATCCAAACGGACTCATACAAATGGTTCTTGGATCAAGGGATGAAAGAAATGTTTGAGGACATTTCTCCTATTGAAGATCATGCTGGTAAATTAGCCTTAGAATTTGTTGATTATTCATTTAAAGAAGCTAAATACAACTTAGCAGAAGCGCGTGCACATGACACAAACTACTCAGCGCCAATTTATGTTAAATTGCGCTTAATGAATAAAGAAACTGGTGAAATCAAGGATCAAGAAGTATTCTTCGGTGATTTCCCACTAATGACTGACGGTGGTACGTTTATCATCAACGGTGCGGAACGTGTAATCGTTTCTCAATTAGTGCGTTCTCCAGGTGTCTACTTCCACGACAAATTAGATAAAAATGGTCGCCAATCATTTGGTACCACTGTAATCCCTAACCGTGGTGCATGGTTAGAAATGGAAACAGATGCGAAAAACATCTCTTACGTACGTATTGACCGTACACGTAAAGTGCCGATGTCAGTGTTGATGCGTGCATTAGGTTTCTCTTCTGATGACCAAATTCGTGAAATATTCGGAGAAAGCGAAACATTAGAATTAACTTTAGAAAAAGATGTCCACAAAGACTTATCTGATTCTCGTACAGAAGAAGCCTTAAAAGAAATTTACGAACGTCTACGTCCGGGCGAACCAAAGACTGCAGACTCATCTCGTAACTTATTAACTGCTCGTTTCTTTGACCCACGTCGCTATGACTTAGCAGCTGTTGGTCGTTACAAAGTAAACAAAAAATTAGATATCAAAAACCGCTTATTCAACCAAATCTTGGCTGAAACTTTGGTTGACCCAGAAACTGGTGAAATCTTAGCGGATAAAGGTACTGAATTAAACCGTGAAGTTATGGACAAATTAGAGCCATATTTTGACAATGGTTTAAACGTGACAACATTGTATCCAAATGACGATGCTGTTCTAACAGAACCTGTTGATTTACAAATCGTTAAAATTCAAGCACCTAAAGATGCTGACCGTGTAATCAACGTTATTGGTAACGCGGGCCCAGGTAAAGAAGCTCGTGCCTTAACAATTGCTGACGTGTTAGCTTCATTAAACTACTTCTTAGGTTTATATGAAGGTATTGGTAAAACAGACGACATCGACCATTTAGGTAATCGTCGTATCCGTTCAGTTGGTGAATTATTACAAAACCAATTCCGTATCGGTTTATCTCGTATGGAACGTGTTGTACGTGAACGTATGTCTATCCAAGACATTGAAAAAGTAACGCCACAACAATTAATCAACATTCGTCCAGTCGTTGCGTCAATTAAAGAGTTCTTCGGTTCTTCTCAATTGTCTCAATTCATGGACCAAACCAACCCATTAGGTGAGTTGACGCACAAACGTCGTCTATCTGCCTTAGGACCTGGTGGTTTGACTCGTGATCGTGCCGGATACGAAGTTCGTGACGTTCACTACTCTCACTATGGTCGTATGTGTCCAATCGAAACACCTGAGGGACCAAACATCGGGTTGATCAACAACTTGGCGTCATATGCGAAAATTAATGAATTTGGTTTCATTGAAACACCATACCGTCGTGTTGACTGGAACACACATAAAGTAACAGACCGTATCGACTACTTAACAGCTGACGAAGAAGATAATTTCGTTATCGCCCAAGGTAACTCTATCTTGAACGAAGACGGTTCATTCGCAGAAGAAGTTGTTATGGCTCGTTACGTTGAAGAAAATATCGAAGTGAAACCTGAACGTCTAGACTACATGGACGTTTCACCTAAACAGGTAGTGTCTGTTGCAACAGCTTCAATTCCTTTCTTGGAAAACGATGACTCTAACCGTGCCTTGATGGGTGCCAACATGCAACGTCAAGCTGTGCCATTGTTACAACCACATGCACCACTAGTTGGTACTGGTATGGAACATAAAGCTGCAGCTGACTCCGGTGCAGCAGTCGTTGCCCAATTTGATGGTGTTGTTGAATACGTTGATGCACGTGAAATCCGTGTACGCCGTGAAGATGGTGCTTTAGATAAGTACCCATTAATCAAATACCACCGTTCAAATGCCTCAGCATCTTACAACCAAACACCTAACGTGACTATTGGCGAATCTGTTACAGCTGGCGAAATCCTAGCTAACGGACCTTCAATGGAAAAAGGGGAAATGGCTTTAGGTCAAAACCCATTAATCGCCTTCATGACTTGGGACGGCTATAACTACGAGGATGCGGTTATCATGTCTGAACGCTTAGTGAAAGACGATGTCTACACTTCTATTCATATTGATGAATTAGAATCTGAAGCGCGTGACACTAAATTAGGACCTGAAGAAATCACACGTGAAATTCCTAACGTTGGTGAAGATTCATTACGTAACCTTGACGAACGCGGAATTATCCGTATCGGTGCTGAAGTTAAAGATGGTGACATCTTAGTTGGTAAAGTAACGCCTAAAGGTGTAACTGAATTATCAGCAGAAGAGCACTTATTACACGCTATCTTCGGTGAAAAAGCACGTGAAGTTCGGGATACATCATTACGCGTACCACATGGTGGTGGCGGTATCGTTAACGACGTGAAAGTATTCTACCGTGAAAACGGCGACGAATTATCACCAGGTGTTTCTATGTTAGTCCGTGTTTACATTATCCAAAAACGTAAGATCCAAGTTGGGGATAAAATGGCCGGACGTCATGGTAACAAAGGGGTTGTGTCTCGTATCTTACCTCAAGAAGACATGCCTTACATGCCTGACGGAACACCAGTTGATATCATGTTGAACCCTCTAGGGGTACCTTCTCGTATGAACATCGGACAAGTATTAGAGATGCATTTAGGTATGGCTGCACGCGAAATGGGCATCCACATTGCAACACCAGTATTTGACGGTGCCAACGAAGAAGACGTATGGGAAACAATCAAAGAAGCAGGTATGGCAAGCGACGCTAAAACTGTTCTTTACGATGGTCGTACAGGTGAACCATTCGACAACCGCGTTTCTGTAGGGGTAATGTACTACTTGAAACTGTCTCACATGGTCGACGACAAATTACATGCGCGTTCAACAGGTCCTTACTCACTTGTTACACAACAACCTTTGGGTGGTAAAGCACAATTTGGTGGACAACGTTTCGGTGAGATGGAGGTTTGGGCACTAGAAGCATACGGTGCGGCATACACATTACAAGAAATCTTGACTTACAAGTCAGATGACGTTGTAGGACGTGTACAAACATACGAAGCTATTGTAAAAGGTGAACCAATTCCAAAACCAGGTGTACCTGAATCATTCCGTGTATTAGTTAAAGAGTTGCAATCGTTAGGTCTAGACATTGAAGTATTAGACTCTGACAAGAAAGCAGTAGATTTACGTGACATGGATGAAGTAACACCGGGCTTCCCTAAAAAAGATCAAGAAAACAAAGAAAATGCAGTTGATGCAGATGCAACTGTTGAATCACAAGCAAGTGAAATCACTGCACAAAAAAAAGTAAACGAATAATTTGGGCAAATTAGATAAGGGAGGTTGGCCCCTTGGTAGATGTAAATAGATTTGAAAGCATGCGTATCGGGTTAGCTTCACCAGACAAGATCAGATCTTGGTCTTACGGTGAGGTTAAGAAACCCGAAACCATCAACTACCGTACACTTAAATCAGAAAAAGAAGGTCTATTCGATGAAAGAATCTTTGGACCTTCTAAAGACTGGGAATGTTCTTGTGGTAAATACAAGGGCATTCGCTATGCTGGTGTTGTCTGTGACCGTTGTGGCGTTGAAGTTACACGTTCTAAAGTACGTCGTGAACGCATGGGTCACATTGAATTAGCGACACCTGTAACACATATTTGGTACTTCAAAGGTATCCCATCTCGTATGGGCTTGATGTTAGACATGAGCCCACGTTCGCTTGAAGAAGTTATCTACTTCGCATCTTACGTTGTAACAGATGCTGGTGATACGCCATTAGATTACAAACAATTGTTATCTGAAAAAGAGTACCGCGATAACAAACGCGAGTACGGCGAAGGTTTTAAAGCAGCAATGGGTGCTGACGCCATCAAGACCTTGTTATCACAAGTTCAAATTGATAGCGAAGTTGTTGAATTAAAAGAAGAATTGAAAACAGCTAAAGGTCAAAAACGTACTCGTGCAATTCGTCGTTTAGACGTTTTAGATGCCTTCCGTAAATCAGGTAACGATCCTGCGTGGATGGTAATGGATGTTATTCCAGTTATCCCACCAGAATTACGCCCAATGGTTCAATTAGATGGTGGCCGTTTCGCTACGTCTGACTTGAACGACTTGTACCGTCGTGTAATCAACCGTAACAACCGTTTGAAACGTCTATTAGACTTAAATGCACCAAATATTATCGTGCAAAATGAAAAACGTATGTTACAAGAAGCGGTTGATGCTTTATTCGATAACGGTCGTCGTGGTCGTCCAGTTACTGGTCCAGGTAACCGTCCATTGAAATCATTGTCACACATGCTTAAAGGGAAGCAAGGACGTTTCCGTCAAAACTTACTTGGAAAACGTGTTGACTACTCTGGTCGTTCAGTAATCGTTGTTGGTCCTTCATTGAAGATGTACCAAGCTGGTTTACCAAAAGAAATGGCCCTTGAATTATTCAAACCATTCTTAATGCGTGAATTAGTTGCCCGCGATATGGCAATCAACGTGAAACATGCAAAACGTAAAATCGAACATCACGATGAAGATGTTTGGGACGTTTTAGGCGAAATTATTCGTGAACATCCAGTTCTATTGAACCGCGCACCTACCTTACACCGTTTAGGTATCCAAGCCTTTGAACCGGTATTGGTTGAAGGTAAAGCAATCCGTCTTCACCCCCTTGTGTGTGAAGCCTACAATGCCGACTTTGATGGTGACCAAATGGCCGTCCATTTACCATTAGGTGAAGAAGCGCAAGCAGAGGCACGTTTATTAATGCTAGCTGCTACGCATATCTTGAACCCTAAAGATGGTCAACCAGTTGTTACACCGTCTCAAGATATGGTCTTAGGTAACTACTACCTAACAATGGAAGAACCTGAAGTAATGGGTGAAGGTATGTTAATGTCTTCTATTAATGAAGCGCATATCGCCTACACTAACGGTTACGTGCAATTACATACACGAGTTGCATTCCCAACAGATGCACTACCTAAAAAACCTTGGACTGAAAACCAAAAAGGCAAATTGATGGTGACAACTATCGGTAAATTATTCTTTAACGAGGTAATGCCTGAAGAGTTCCCGTACATCAACGAACCAACAACTGAAAACTTAGAATCATCTCTATCTGACAAGTTCATCATGGAACCAGGTACAGACGTAAAAGAGTTCATCAGTCGTCAAGATATGGTTTCACCATTCAAGAAAAAATACTTAGCGCGTATCATCGCACAAGTATTTAAAGTATCTAAGATTACTGAAACTTCAATTATCTTGGATAAAATGAAAGACTTAGGTTTCAAATACTCTACACGTTCAGGTATTACCGTAGGTGTGGCAGATATTACAAACCTAGAATCAAAAGCGGCGTCTATTCAAAAAGGACATGACCGTGTTGACAAGATTACAAAACAATACCGTCGTGGTTTGATTACAGACGACGAACGTTATGACCAAGTTATCGATACTTGGAACAAAGTAAAAGATGAAATCCAAATCGCCCTAATGAACTCACTTGATCAAGATAACCCATTCTTCATCATGTCCGATTCAGGTGCCCGTGGTAACATTTCTAACTTTACCCAACTTGCTGGTATGCGTGGTTTGATGGCCGGACCTAACGGTAAGATCATCGAGTTACCTATCTTGTCTAACTTCCGTGAAGGTTTGACCGTACAAGAAATGTTTATCTCGACCCACGGTGCCCGTAAAGGTATGACCGATACGGCCCTTAAGACAGCCGATTCAGGTTACTTGACTCGTCGTCTTGTTGACGTTGCCCAAGATGTCATCATTCGTGAAGCAGACTGTGGCACTGACCGTGGTTTAGCGATTGAAGCAATCAAGAATGGTAACGAAGTGATTGAAACACTTGAAGAACGTTTGACTGGCCGTTATTTACAAAAAGAAGTACGTCATCCAGAAACTGGCGAAATCATTGCGCACCACAACGAATTAATCGACGAACAAACTGCTCGTCGCATCGTTGAAGCTGGTATTGAGCAAGTAACGATTCGTTCAGCCTTCACATGTAACACTCGTCACGGTGTATGTAAACATTGTTACGGACGCGACCTATCTACTAACCAAGAGGTAGAAGTAGGGGAAGCAGTTGGTACAATTGCTGCACAATCTATCGGTGAGCCAGGTACACAGTTAACAATGCGTACATTCCATACTGGTGGGGTTGCCGGTGATGACATCACTCAAGGTCTTCCTCGTATCCAAGAGATTGTTGAAGCACGTCATCCAAAAGGTCGTGCCGTGATTACTGAAGTTGCTGGAGAAATCGAAGCAATCGAAGAAGACGAAGCAAGCCGTACGAAGACAGTATTTGTTAAAGGTATGACAGACTCTCGTGAGTATAAAGTACCTTACACAGCGCGTATGAACGTTGCTGAAGGCGATACTGTTCACCGCGGACAACAATTAACAGAAGGTTCAATCGATCCTAAAGACTTACTACGTGTAACAAACACACTAACTGTTGAAACATACATGTTAGATGAAGTTCAACGTGTATACCGCTCTCAAGGGGTAGACATCAATGATAAACACGTGGAGGTTATGGTTCGTCAAATGCTACGTAAAGTACGTGTCCTTGACCCAGGTTCAACAGACTTGTTACCAGGTAAATTAATGGATACTGCAGACTTTACAGATGCCAATACGCAAGCAATCCGTTCAGGTGAACTACCTGCAACAGCGCGCCCAGTATTATTAGGTATCACTAAAGCTGCCTTAGAAACTAACAGTTTCCTATCTGCAGCCTCATTCCAAGAAACAACTAAAGTCTTAACTGACGCGGCTATCCGTGGTAAAGAAGACCACTTACTTGGATTGAAGGAGAACGTTATTATCGGTAAGATCATCCCTGCAGGTACAGGTATGGCTCGTTACCGTGAAATGGAACCGAAAAAAATCGGTGACACACAACAACTAATCTACGGCGAAGAAGTAGATGAAGATGCTGAAATTAGCCAAATTGACTACTCAAGTATTCAAGAAAACTAATTCACCATTGTAGAAGCCACAAATGAATATTCAGACGAGAAAAAATCCCTAGGCCAAATTGGTCTAGGGATTTTGGTTCTTTTACAAATAGTGTTGGTAAATAATTTTAAAGCACACGAATACGTTTTTT
>NZ_JVVG01000106.1:0-27925 GCF_001053265.1 Carnobacterium sp. 1290_CSPC | reverse complement strand
CTTTATGATAATGGAGATTCCTCTTTTTTTGAAGTCATCAGTCCTATATATTGTAGAGCCTCTTTATTTGCTTAAGTCTATTGTTACAGGGCAAACTTTACTCATCAGTCCTATTTGACGAAGAGCCCTTTTTTTCAAATTTACTCGACCAATTTACGGCCTTCGTTGCCTCTTTCGATATTTTCTAAGATGTCTTGGTTTAAGAAGCCATCGTCGTATTGTTTACGCCAGTCCATAAAGCCTTCGTCTAACCCGCGAATAAGGACTTCTGCGGTACCGATATTGGTTGCTAGTGGGATGTTATACACGTCACATAAACGGATTAGGGCAGTCACATCTGGTTCGTGGGGCATAGCTGCTAATGGATCCCGCATAAAGATGACTAAGTCCATTCCGTTTTGTGAGATTGCTGCACCGACTTGTTGGTCACCACCAAGTGGGCCTGATTTAAAGCGGTGAACGTCTAAACCAGTGGCTTCGATTATACGTGAACCGGTTGTTCCTGTAGCAAATAATTCATGTTTTTCAAGTATGAATTTGTAGGCAGTTGCAAAGGATACCATCATATCTTTTTTTGAATCATGGGCAATAAGTGCAATTTTCATATAGCATATCCTCCAGTTCGTATCGGCAATTTGATTTTCAAACGAGACATTCACCTTTTTCCTTAAATTACGTTTAATAATTGCGAATTAGTGAAGTGGATCGTCTTCTTCTGTTATAATTGTACCATAGATTATAAATTGTTCATTGCGACTTTTGAATGATTTGTTTGACGGAGGAGGTTAACATGAACAGACCTATCGGATTCTTAGATTCTGGTGTAGGTGGCTTGACAGTAGTGAAAGAAGCTATGCGACAATTGCCCAATGAATCGATTATCTATATCGGTGACAATGCCCGTTGTCCTTATGGACCAAGAAGTGTAGAAGAAATAGCAGCTTTTACCAATCAAATGGTTGATTTTCTTTTAACCAAAGATATTAAATTATTGGTCATTGCCTGTAATACAGCGACTGCGGTTGCTTTAGATGAAATTAAACAGCGGGTGTCTATTCCAGTTATCGGGGTGATTCAACCAGGTGCAAGAGCAGCTAATAAATACACAAAAAATGGCAAAATTGGTGTTTTAGGTACAGAAGGGACCATTAAAAGTGGCATGTATCTTGAAAACTTACTACAAAAAAATAAAGACTTGAACACGACTTCATTAGCTTGTCCAGCCTTTGTACCACTAGTAGAAAGCCAACAATATGCCACACCTTTAGCCAAAAAGGTGATTGCGGAAACTTTAGCACCCATTAAAAATAAGGGGTTGGACACAGTCATTTTAGGTTGTACCCACTATCCTTTACTAAGAGATACCATTCAAAAAACATTGGGGCATACGGTCAAACTCATTGATTCTGGCCAAGAAACCATCTCAGACGTATCCATCCTTTTGGATTATAACGACATTGCCAAACTGTCGGATGATCCATCACCAAGAGTGACTGAATTTTACACCACCGGATCACCAGAACTATTTAAGGAGATTGCGGACGACTGGTTGGATGAACCAATTGAAGTAGACCGTGTCACTATTGATACACTTGAAGCAATTCAAAAACAGATGAAAGAAGGCTAACATTTACATGAAGAAAGTAATGATCGCTACAGCCAACCAGGGTAAAGCCAAGGAATTCAAGCAATTATTCGACCAATACGGGATTGAAGTTAAAACATTACTAGATTTTCCTGACTATCCAGATATTCCAGAAACTGGGACTACTTTCATTGAAAATGCGACGATTAAAGCCACAACAGCTGCGAAAGACTTGCACATTCCAGTTATTGCGGACGATTCCGGTCTGGCTATTGACGCACTTGACGGGGCACCAGGAGTTTATTCAGCTCGTTACGCAGGCCCTGAGAAGTCAGATGCCAATAACCGTAAAAAGGCCTTAACCGAGCTTGCTGACGTCCCTGACGCAGACAGAGGTGCGACTTTCCATACCTATCTAGTCGTTTCTGACGCACAAGGTCAAGTGATCAACCACTATCACGGCACTTTATCTGGGGTCATCTTACGTGAAGAACGCGGGGAAAATGGCTTCGGCTATGACCCAATTTTTTACGTACCAAGTGAAGGGTTAACCACAGCTGAAATGTCAGCAGAGAAAAAAGATTCTTTAAGTCACCGAGGGAATGCCTTACGTTTACTAGCCAAAGATTTAGAAAATGGGGAGTTGAACTTATATGAAGATTCTAATCACGAGTGATAACCACGGCGACCACGAAGCGCTGGTCAACCTAGTCTTAAAAGCAGGGGATGACATTGATCTATTTATCCACTGTGGTGACTCTGAGTTATCAGAAGATGATACCATCTGGGGTATTTTCCATACTGTAAGAGGGAACACTGACTATGGCAACTACAAGGACGTCATTAGCTTAAATACCACTGAAGGGAAGATTGTCGTGACCCACGGCCATTTATATGGGGTAAAACAGAACTTGAAGAAATTGGTTGCCTTAGCGAAAGACAATCAAGCGGATGTCATCATGTACGGCCATACCCATGTCATGGATGACCAAGAAATCGACGGGATTAAAATTATTAACCCAGGTTCAATCCGCCTGCCAAAAGGTAAATACCCATACCCATCATTTGCCCTCTTAGACTGGCAAGGTGACAAGAAAGAAGTCACTTTCTACAATGCTAACTGGGAAGTTATTACTGAGGTTGGTTAAAAATAGAAAAAAAGTCGCACGATCAAGTCCTAATTTGGACTTGATCGTGCGGCTTTTTGTGTATGTGATTGTAATGATTATAGTTCTGCACCTGAGTCATAAACAGGTTGTTTGTAGCCATTACGTACAAGTAGGGCTGTAAGTTGTTCATAGTAGTATGAACGAACTGCCATCTTATCGCTATCTCTAGTATTGAATACTACCCGGTAGAATAAGCGGCCAACAGCGTCACGTTGGTAACCCCAAACTTCAGCTTCACCTAAAACCCGGTCATCAGAAGAAGCTAATGATAAACCATCTTTAATAACAGATTCGATTGAACCTAAATCAGCGTTTGGATCAATGTACAAGTCTACGTACATACGACGAGTGGTATTAGAAGAGTTGGTTACATTTTCGATGTTGCGGTTAGGGATAAAGTGTCTTGAACCGTCGTCACCAGAAAGAATAGTTGTCCGGATACCCGTTGAGATAATGGTACCAGATAGACCAGCAATTGTTACATAGTCACCGACAGCAAATTGGTGTTCTAATAGAATGAAGAAACCATTCACAACGTCAGTGATAAAGCCTTGTGCACCGAGACCTAAGGCTAAGGAGGCAACCCCAGCACCGGCTACTAGTGTGGCTACTGGTAAACCTAGAATAGCTAGAATAGAATAACCTAATAGGAAATAGTAAGTGTATTGAACAATGTTTTCCACTAATTTATGGATGGTTTTGTTTCGTTGAATAGACCCGACATTACGGTTTTCAATTCGTTTAGCGTCTCGTTCAAAGTATACGTCAACAATCCGGTCAACAGTCCTTTTGGCAATCCAAAAGATTAATGCAGTGATTACTAGTTCAAAAACGGTAGAAATTAAGCTTGAGAGTAGGCTAGCATAGTCAATTGATTCGATATAAGTGCGCCACCATTGTCTAATTTGATCCAAATAAATCATCCTTTCAATATAATCCTTGCTCTTCATGGTATCGAATGATGAAATTATTGTAAAGCCAATTGCAAAAGGGTTAACCAATATTTAAGCTATAGGATTTTTTATCTTAAATTAAGTGCGTTATATTTTGTAAAGCCCTCTCATAGTGTGGTAAAATATTCTTATAGTTATATATTAAATATCTTATATTTAATGATATGAGAGATGGAGAAGGAGTGATTTTTACATGACCGGAGGCCAAATTGCGGGCTTAATCGCAGCAATAGCATTTGCGGCATTAGTGATCTACATTATTCTATTCTTACGTGAACTAACAAAAACCATGAAGGAAGTTACAGGTATTGTTAATGAAGCGAATGAAACAGTTAAAGTAGTCACCAAGGATGTGGATGCATTATCAATTGAGGTGCAAGGATTACTCAATAAGTCTAATGTTTTATTAGATGATGTGAATGGAAAAGTAGCTCAAGTGGACCCATTGTTCAAAGCAATCGGGGACATCGGGGTAACTGTTTCAGACGTGAATGATTCTACACGTAACCTGGTCCTAAATATTACCAATACTGCCCAAACAAAGGTAGATGATATTAAGGATAAAACAACAGGTGCTACTGAAGCTGGTTCAGCTACAGTAACCGCTGATCAAGCAGTAAAACCTGGACAACCAAATGTGACGGGTATTCAAAAAGTGGGCCAATCAGCTAAAGCTTTATACCAAAAACGCCAAGTGCGCAAGGCACAAGAAAATTCACAATCTAAACCATATTAATCAATATTATTAATTGAAAGAAAGAGGGAAATATATATGTCTAGAAATACAGGGTCATTCTTATTAGGTGCAATCATCGGTGGTACTGCAGGTGCTGTAGCAGCATTATTATTCGCACCAAAATCAGGTCGCGAGTTCCGTGATGATTTAAACCAACAAGCAAACGTTCTTCGTGATACAGCTTTAGACTACGCTGATATCATCACTGAAAAAGGTAACGTAATGTATCAAACTGCTAGCGACGCTGCACAAGATATCCGCGTGAACTTATCAGAATCTGCTGAAGTTTTAAAAACGCAATTAAACGAAGCAACTACTGAAGCAACTAAACAATACCAAGTAGCTCGTGATGAAGTGGCAGGTGCTTATGCAGATGCCAAAAATACGACTGCCCAAGCAACAGAAGATGCAAAAGCTGAAGTTGCGGAAGGTACTGAAGAAGCGAAAGTCGCTACTGATAAAGCAGCAGCTAAAGAACAACCACTTAAAGAAGACGCTGCAAAAGTGAAAAAACAAGTGGAAGAAGTTAAAGAGAAATAATTGCTGACTTAAGCAGATGAAACAGGATTGTCTACAAGTATTTGAGGTTTTGAAATACTTGTAGACAATTTTTGTTGTGTTTTGTAAAAACCATGCAAATTTTGCACTTTTTTATGAAAATGGCTTGTTAAACAATTCAAATACTGATAGAATATGAAAATGCGTATGAAAGCAATCACTGTATCAAAGAAAACGTTTGCAAATATAACTTTTTAGTGCTATATTGGGCAAAGTAAATATGAAAATAAATTTAAAAATTTTAAAGGAGCGATGAAGATGGAAAAACAAACTGTTACGATCTATGATGTTGCGCGTGAAGCACAAGTATCTATGGCTACAGTTTCTCGTGTTGTAAATGGTAACACGAATGTTAAACCTTCAACGCGTGCAAAAGTATTAGATGTAATTAAACGACTAGACTACCGTCCTAATGCGGTCGCACGTGGATTAGCAAGTAAAAAAACGACAACTGTTGGGGTATTATTACCAGATATCACAAATAATTTCTTTAGTGCTTTAGCTTTAGGGATTGATGATATTGCGTCAATGTACAAATACAACATTATCCTGGACAATGCAGATAATAAAAAAGAATCACAAGTTCTTTCTAATATCTTAGCAAAACAAGTAGATGGTGTTATCTACATGGGGCACCAATTATCTGACTCTGTTCGTGAAGAAATCAACCGTACAAACACACCGTTTGTATTAGCAGGTTTAAACGATGATAAAGGCGAAATTCCTTCTGTAAATATCGACTACACACAAGCTTTCTATGAAGCTGTTTCTGGTCTATTTGCACAAGGATACAAAAATATTGGTTTCCTAGCTGCTAAACCATACTTTACCAATAACTTAGACCGTTACAATGGTTACTTAAAAGCTTTGGAAGAAGCTGGTAAAGAATTGGACAAATCATTATTATTTGAAGTTCAAGACTCTCGTTTCAAAAACGGTGAAGACATAGCCCAACGGATCCGTGATTCAAAAGCAGACGGTATCGTTGTCGTTGGTGATGAGTTAGCGGTTAAAGTAACGAACCATATGGTGGATAACGATGTGAAAGTACCAGAGGAATTCGCTGTTGTGACGTCAAACAACACTGCCTTAACTGAAGTTGTTCGACCAACTTTAACGTCAATCGAACCACCTTTATATGATATTGGTGCCGTTTCAATGCGTATCCTAACAAAATTAATGAACAAAGAAGAAGAAATCGAAAACCATGTAACCTTACCCCATAAATTTATTTTACGTGATTCAACTAAAGATGCATAAAGTGAGAAAGGCCCTCAAAGCGAAGTGCTTTGAAGGTCTTTTTTTACCTTGTTGTTTGAAAATTCTTCCATTATCATTAATGTAATGAATTGGGAGAGGTGTTGGATTTAGATGAAGAATAAGTTGAGCCAGGGTAACCGAATATTACTAATGATTATAGCCATTGGACTAGTCTGTCTAGTGGGCATTGCACTTGCTTACAATGGGATTGTTTCAACAAGTAACTCCAATGAAAATAGGGATGAACAAGCGGGAAAAGATACGCCAGCCATACAAGTGCCGTCCTTTTTATCACATCTGCCTGCTAAGGAAACTGAGGACCAGTGGCAGGGTGTGGATGGGACTTTTGTCTTGCGGTCGGTTGGGGATGTTTTGATCCATACAGAGGTGACGGCAACGGCTGATACGACAGCGGATGTGTTTGCGGACCAAACGGTTTCACTGCAGGATGCGGGTGCCTTGACTGGCGACAATTTAATTGCCTATGGTTCAAATGGTGGGGACACGGCGGTTGATCTAGGTGTTTCGGACTACAATTTTGACCCTATGGTCGCTAAAATTGCGCCATTTACATCATATGCAGATTATACAGTGGCCAACCTGGAGATTCCTGCGGCCTATCCTGAATTGCCGGTGGCGACTTATCCGAATTTCAATATGCCTTCGTCCATTCTGGGGTCTTTGAAGCGGGCTGGTATTGACGGTGTGTCAACTGCAACAAACCACACGCTAGACCAGTTTGCGGACGGAGCTTACATCACTATGGACCATTTGGATGAGGCTGGGCTCATGTATTACGGGGCTTTTCGTAGTCAAGAAGACCATGACACGGCAAGGATTGTCGAGAAAAATGGGATTAAGTTGGGCTTTCTGGCTTATACTTATGGGACCAACGGCATGGTTCCGCCCGAAGATGAGCCGTGGGTGGTCAACTATGCGGATTTACCAGTGATGCTTGAAGAAGTGACGGCATTGAATGATCAAGTGGATGCGGTTGTTGTGTCCTTACATTTGGGGACTGAATACGGGACGTTGCCGGATGATGAACAAATCGCTGTGACCCAGGCCTTGGCCGATGCAGGGGTAAAATTGGTAATTGGCGGACACCCGCATGATTTACAGCCAGTGAATTGGTTGAATGACAAGGATACCTATGTAATTTATTCGCAAGCGTCATTTATGACTGGTCAAGTTGCGGATGATAATAAAGTTGGGGGCATTCATGAGGTGACTTTTGAACGTGACGAAAACGGTGAAGTACAAGTGCGCGCCGTGAAATTCATGCCGACATATTTTTCAGGGACAGCTAATGAGACTTCATATGAAAGTGTCCCACTAGGGGATTATAAGGGGCAAGATAATGATCAAGCGGCTTGGGTTGAGACCATCCATGACCGGATGATGACTTATACAGAAGATTTTACCTATGAGGATTACTTAGAGACAGCCTGGACACAAGGTGTTAACTACGAATAGTAACAGTAGATAGGAGATTGCTGAGAAGCGTGGATTTTACAGTAACTTTAGTAAAATGCAATAAGGGATTGATTTTGTATCGAATTCCCCTTAAAATGTCAGCTTTTTTGTGAGAATGTTATCTTTTAATGTTGTTTTCAAATGGCATAGATTATAATAGGATGAGATTTTGTTTATTTTGGTCAGGAGGCATATGTACTTGGCAATAAATAAAACAATGACCTTATTTAAGTTGTTAGTGGGATTTGTATTAATAACAGGATAAATAAATTGAAGGATGGGATAATATGCAAGCAGTAATTACAGTAATTGGTAAGGATAAGGTTGGTATTTTAGCGAAAGTAGCCACTAAATGTGCAGAATTAAACGCAAATATTGTAGATGTTGAGCAATCAATCATGCAAGACCTTTTTACCATGGTGATGATCGTCAATATTGATGGTTTAAACGTTGAATTTGAGGACTTTAAAAAAGAAATTAAAGATGCATTAACTGCGATGGAAGTTTATGTAATGCACGAAGATATTTTTAATGCCATGCATAAAATTTAAGTCAGTTAAGGAGAAACAAACATGCTAGAAATGAATAATATCATTGAAACAGTTTCAATGATTAAAGACAACAATTTAGATATTCGAACAATTACAATGGGGATCTCATTGATTGACTGTGCAGATCCAGATATCGACCGTGCCTGCCAAAAAGTATACGATAAAATCACCACAGTTGCTAAAGACTTGGTGAAAACCGGTGAAGAAATTGAAGAAAAATACGGGATTCCAATTGTTAATAAGCGTATTGCTGTAACGCCAATTTCGCAATTATTAGCGGCTTCAGGTGGCGACCCATTGAAATATGCCCATATCTTAGACAAGGCAGCCAATGCAGTTGGCGTCAACTACATCGGTGGGTATACAGCATTAGTTCATAAAGGATTTTCTGCTGGGGACCGTGCTTTAATCGAATCGATTCCACAAGCCATGGCTGAAACAGACCACGTTTGTTCATCCGTTAATATTGGGTCAACACGTGCAGGTATCAACATGGATGCTGTTAAAATCATGGGTGAGGTTGTCCGTAAGGCAGCTGAATTAACCCAAGAAAACGAAAGCATGGGGGCTTCTAAGATTGTCGTCTTCTGTAATGCAGTTGAAGATAATCCGTTCATGGCCGGTGCCTTCCACGGTCAAGGAGAGCCGGATGTTGTGATTAACGTTGGGGTTTCTGGACCAGGTGTTGTCCGCAATGCTCTTGCAGAATTGCCAAAAGATGCATCTCTTGAAACAGTTGCGGATACTATTAAACAAACAGCTTTCAAAGTCACTCGTATGGGCCAATTAGTGGGGACCGAAGCCTCTAACATGCTAGGCGTACCCTTTGGTATTGTAGACTTATCATTAGCGCCTACGCCAGCTGTCGGCGATTCTGTTGCTCATATCTTAGAAGAAATTGGTTTAGACCAAGTGGGTGCCCATGGTTCAGTAGCGACTCTAGCCATGCTAAACGATGCAGTTAAAAAAGGCGGTATCATGGCATCATCAAATGTTGGTGGTTTATCAGGTGCCTTCATTCCAGTAAGTGAGGATGCCGGGATGATTGCAGCTGCAGCTAACGGTACTTTAAATATTGAAACGTTAATGTCTATGACGGCTGTATGTTCAGTTGGTTTAGATATGATTGTTATTCCTGGTGATACAACGCCTGAAATTATTTCAGCGATTATTGCCGATGAAGCAGCGATTGGGATGATCAATTCCAAAACAACCGCTGTTCGAGTAATTCCAGCTATCGGTCGTCGTGATGATGAAGTTTTAAACTTTGGTGGTTTGTTCGGTGAAGCTTCTGTTATGCAAGTAAATCGAACTTCTCCAAATACCTTTATCAACCGTGGTGGCCGTATTCCAGCACCAATTCAATCACTTAAAAACTAAAGTAGATTTTAAAGTTAAAGCTCTTATCTTATCACAAGGTAAGAGCTTTTATTTGGTGGTCTGAAATTTTCCAACTATAATGTAGATACAGTGGAAACTGAATACGTATTAAGGGGAAATTACATGAATTTATTAAATCAAACATTAACCTTAAATAATGGGGTAGAAGTCCCACAAATCGCATTAGGGACTTGGCAAACACCGACTGCTGAAGCAGTGAGCTCAGTCCGTTTTGCCCTAGACAATGGCTACAAACACATTGATGGTGCCCATGCTTACGAAAACTCTAAAGGGACTGGAGAAGGGATCAAATCTTCTAGTGTTAACCGTGAAGACATCTTTATCACAACTAAGGTTCGTGGAGAATCGAAAACTTATGAAGCGGCTATGGACAACTTTTACCAAGAGTTGAAAGATTTAGACACTGACTACGTAGACTTATTATTAGTCCACTGTCCAACACCTTGGCGCTTTTTCTCAAGAACTGATGACAAACGTCCAAGCTTCTATGAAGAAAATATCCAAGTATGGCGCGCTTTAGAGGAGTTGTATGATAAAGGCTTAGTCCGTGCAATCGGGGTTTCAAACTTTAACGCCGACGACTTACAAAACTTAATCGAAAACACAAATATTAAACCTGCTGTAAACCAAATCAAGTACCACATCGGCTATACCCAAGACGATATTGTATCTTATTGTGCAGCCAACGACATCATCGTTGAAGCCTATTCTTCATTAGGTACAGGCCGCTTATTAGGCAACGAAGATATCAAGGCAATTGCAGACAAATACGGTGTATCCGTACCGCAATTATGCTACCGTTATCCATTGCAAAAAGGCCACATCATTCTACCAAAATCAGTTCACGAAGAATACATTCTTGCCAATGCTGAATTAGATTTTGAAATTTCTGAAGCTGATATGGCAACTTTAGATGCAATCATTATTGAATAACCTGATTGTCATCCTTTATAAAAAAACGGGGCTAGGAGATACCTCGCTCTAAAAATAAAAATCGCGATGAAATAATTATTACTATGATTTTTTGTTGCGGTTTTTATTTTTGACTGATTTGTGTTTAAAGCGTACGATTTTTTCTAGCCAGAGGGGCTAATTGGTTAGTTTCATGCTCATGAGAAACAGGCCAACGGTATTATGAACAGCAAGCTTGCCTCTGACGTTGTTTTTTCGCATACTAAATACACTGTTCAATCGCACAAAAATAATATCCCCGTCAATTTTTCGTTTAGCGTAGATAACTTTTCTATTTTGTTATAATGTTGATAGGTGGTGAGTCACTCATTTAAATTCTTGTGAGTCAAATATCTTATAAAATATTTGACTCACTATGCTTTTTAAAAGGATAAAAACCCTTCAACTCTTTCTAGTTTAGAATGAGTTGAAGGGTTTCTTTGTTAGGAGACTAAGTTGTTTTGCAATCTTCTTTTTGAGTATCTTTTTTAGAGGCAATATACTGTTTCACTAAGCGATCGTATTCACGCATAATTGACGAAATGACCGGTTTTTTTATCGACTCTAATGTGATGGAATCGATGGATGCTATAGGCAATACATCGTTACCCGTTCCTGAAATAAAAGCGCCATCGATAGTATTTAATTCTGTCACAGGAACATTTTGTTCGATAATATCAATTTGCTGTTGTTGGCAAATGGCTACAACTTTAGAACGGACAATACCTAAAAGAACATTTTTAGCAGGAGAAGTATAGAGTTTATCCCCTTTAACAATAAATAAATTTGAACGACTACCTTCTGTGACGTTACCTTCTTGGTCGACTAACAGCACTTCATATGATCCTGTTTTTTCTCGCTCCGCTAGTACAGTTTTTTGATACTCTTCACGTTGGATCTTGATATTCGGATCTTCTCTTTCCAAATTCAACAAAGTTGTTTTAATGCCATTTTGATAATAGCTCGTAGGCGGATAAGAACTTTTAGTGAAGAAAGCCAGTAAACCAATGTCTTTATTCCAGATCAATTTGATATTTTGATCAAAGGCACCATTCTTATCTATAAGTTGGTATAACCGATTGATTAAAATATCATCTGAATCTGTTAAAGGAATGCCGACAGCTAGAGCAAAATCTCTGAATCGGCGCAAATGATCTTCCAAAAACAAAGGTATGCCTTCTCTAACGCGAATCACTTCATACACGTTTTTTCCTGTTAATTGTTCAAATGGATGCAGGTTGTCTGTGGATACTTCTTGATCATTATGATAGTAAAACTTTTGTTCAACATATTCCATATTTTTCATCCTCTTTTATTTAATCATTGTGGTTAATTTATTCAGGAGCCTGTTAATGGTCTATTTTTAAATAAGTTTATCACTTTTTTTAAATGAAGACAGCAATGTTTTTTTAAATAGTTGAATAGATACTCCTTACTATAAAGTGTAGTGAGTATTGTAATGTTTTTTACTAAATACATACTGGTAAAAAGGTATTTAATATCAAATAGGAGCGAAAATAACATATAACTTACATAGAGTGTTAGGGCTTATTTATCTAAGCTATATATCCGTATCAGTCATAGAATAATTATTCACTGTTAGCGACCTTTCAATGCTAGCTTTAGTAGCAAGAATCCCTTGTCGTTTATGAGAAAAGTTCTATGGCACAGCTATAGTGGTACGAAAATAGAGAAGTTAAAACTTTAACGATTACATAACTTTTGACTTATATAAAACAAGATGATAAACTACTTTAAAATATGAAACTATCACTTTTATATGAAGGAGAGATTCTATGCGCGCAGTAACATGGCAAGGAAACGAAAAAATGGAAGTCAAAACGGTCCCAGATCCTACGATTGAAGAACCAACCGATATGATCGTTCGCATTACAGCAACAGCTATTTGTGGTTCTGATTTGCATTTATACCATAATGGGAAACCGGTCATGGAAGAAGACTATGTAGTAGGGCATGAGCCTATGGGTATTGTAGAAGAAGTTGGTTCTGCAGTGACCAAAGTGAAAAAAGGCGACCGAGTTGTTATCCCTTTCAACATTGGTTGTGGAGATTGTCATTTCTGTGCTCATCATATGGAAAGTCAATGTGACAATTCCAACCCTAATCCAACGTTTGATCAAGGCGGATTGTTCGGTTTTGGTAAAATGAACGGAAATCACCCTGGAGGGCAAGCTGAATACTTACGTGTCCCATTTGCAGATTTTACTTCTTTTGTTGTTCCTGAAAGTAATCTACCGGATGAAAAGGTATTATTTCTATCGGATGTACTGCCAACAGCATATTGGAGTGTAGAGCATAGTGGTATGAAACCAGGAGATACAGTGATCGTATTGGGTTCTGGCCCTATCGGATTATTTGTACAAAAATTTGCCAAAATGAAAGGTGCTAAACGTGTAATTGCTGTAGATAACGTCGATCATCGTTTGCAGCACGCGAAAAAAATGAACGGCGTAGAGACCGTGAATTTTTCAGATGTTTCTAAAGTTGGTAGTGAATTGTATGAAATGACTAAGGGCGGTGCTGAGGTAGTAATTGATTGTGTAGGAATGGATGGTGTAACACCAATCAAAGAAAAAACCAAAGAAATTCTTACCCCGCAAAGCGGTTCTTACTCACCAATTCAAACGGCAAGTGAAGCTGTGAAGAAATTTGGGACGTTGATGGTAACTGGGGTTTATATGACTCCAGCAACGAATTTCCCGTTCCAAGACTTCTTTACTCGTAATGTGAATATTAAAATGGGACAAGCTCCGGTTATCCACTTGATGCCGAAAATATATGACATGATTGAAAAAGGAGAATTCGACCCTTCGGATATCATTACACATACAATGCCTTTGGAACGTGCTGCTGAAGCATACGATATTTTTGACAAAAAAGCAGATAATAATATTAAAGTAGTATTGAAACCCGGTATGTCTTAAAAGAAATAGTGGAGCTGGCAAATAACTAGCTCAAAAAATAAAAGCGCGATGAGATAATCATGAAATGTGATTGTTTTGTCGCGTTTTTATTTTTAGCGGATTCGGGAGATAAGAAATCAGTCAGACATTTATGGCGATGTTTCTTTAGATTACGACGACGTCGTTCGTGAACAAGATGCGCTTTAGGAATCGTCTTTTCTTCTTTGATTGTAGCTTCAACTTCTATCAGTTCTTCACCCAAATGATAAATGATTTTTTTAATACCTTCTGGCGTTTCTGAAATTTATTCAGATAAAACCATATCAATACTTTTTTAGATGGATAAAAACCCTTCAACTCTTTCTAATTTAGAATGAGTTGAAGGGTTCCATTGTTAGGAGACAGAGCTGTTTCCTAGCACATCTTTTTTATTTTTCTAACCATCTTGTTGAATATTATCTTCTTCAAGTTCTTGACGACGTTGTTCATTTTCTGCACTACGTAATTTAAAGGATTCTAATACCTCTTGAACCTTAGCATTTACAGTAGCATTTGTCTTAGAACGGAAGCTTTCAAGTTTGTTCATGTAGTCATCCATCGAACCACCGATACCAAAGGTAAAGCTTGGTTGTTCTGGATCCATCGCAGCGGTAAACAATTCAGTGTTGGTTGCTGCTGATGAAGGAATTGTATAACTTGTATCATACGGTCCTTCAAAAGTACCAGATGCCGTACCAGTTTCCGTTACAACTGTTTCCTCGTGAACACCTTCAGGTTCTGCTAAGACTTCACCAGACCCCATTGTATTCGGGTAGTAGTAGTTTAGTCGGGTACCTAAGGTTGTCCAGTAACGTAATGACCGTTGAGCTGGCGTTCCGTATACGGTATTTTCAGCTTGACTATATAGGTCACGAGTTTGCGTGATGTTATCATAACCAATCCAAGAAGTAAGGGTTACATTAGGTGTTGAACCGTTGGCCCATAAATCCCTAAATTCTTCTGAAGTACCAGTCTTCATAAACCAGTCTAAATCACTATCCATTTGCGAATTATAAGAGGCCATAGCACCAGTAGTTGTCGCGTCTTTTAAGATATCAGCAATTACATAGGCTACATCTTCATCAAAGACACGTTCTTTTTGCGTTTGATGCTGGTAAACCACATTACCATTGGAATCAGTGATAGTTTCGATTAGGTAAGGTTCAACGTAAACACCACCATTTGCAAAGGTCGCAAAGGCTGCTGCGTTCTCTAATACAGTTGGACCATTAGTAGTTCCACCAAGTGATAGGGCTAAGTTACTGAATTCATCAGTTGAAATCGCATCCTGTAAGCCCATCTTATATGCATAAGATTGAATGTCGACGCCCTGGTTTAATAATTCATTATATAAGGCCAAGGTCGGATTATTCATAGAAGTTGACAGGGCATAGCGGGCGGTTACAAAGTCATTTGAAATGGTAGTCCCAAAGTTGGTTGGCTCATAAATGGACCCATCTGGTTGAACGATACGAGTATAAGTATCCGCTAGCATCGTATTTGCACCAGCAATTTGCTCCTGCAAGGCCGGACCATAAGTCAAGATAGGTTTAAATGATGAACCAGGTGAACGACGAGAACTAAAAGCGTGGTCAACTTGAGTGGTATCAAAGTCAATCCCACCTACAAATCCAAGGACTTGGCCAGTGTCGTTATCTAATAAAACTGTTCCATTTTGAACAGGTTCTACGACTTCAATTGGGTCACCATTTTCATCTGTTGATTCTGAATAATAGGTGGTACCAAATGAAGCAGAAAATTCTTGAACGGTTGAGTTCATTGTTTCGTAAATATCGGGATCGACTGTCGCTTTAATGGTTAAACCACCGTTACGCATTTGACTTTCAGCCTCAGCATAATATTGGTTGTATAACTGATCATTCGCGTTAACATCAGCCATAGTCAGTCCATCAGCCGCTACTTTTTGTGCCATCAAGATATCAATAGTTTCAAGTTCAACCGCTTGATAGATGTATGAATTACGTTCATCTGGTACTTCTTCGCTGGTTCCAGTACTTAGGAAGTCTTGGGTAATATCGTAATTAATGGCTTCTTGATACTCTTCTTCAGTAATATAGTTGGTTAACCGCATTCTTTGTAAGACTTCATGCGAACGGGTAATCCCATCTTCTAAATATTCTGCATCTTTTAATTCACCAGATTGCAAGAAGGGGGTATAAGTATATGGATTTTGCGGAATACCCACTAAAAAGGCTGCTTGTGCTAAAGTGACTTCACTCGCTGATACACCGAAAATCCCTTGGGCTGCTGTTTCAATCCCTGCAATATTTTCCCCTTTATTATTACGTCCGTATGGTGATTCATTCAAGTAACCTTGCAGAATCTGCTCTTTTGAATAGTGGTTTTCTAACCGCATCGCTAGCAAAATTTCCTTCGCCTTACGTTCAAAAGACACTTCATTGGTTAATAGTTTTTGTTTGATCAACTGTTGGGTAATAGTTGAACCACCGGAAGTCCCACCTACACCAAGGAAGGTTGAAGCACCTGCCCGGATAATGGCTGACGGTACGACACCACCATGTTCGAAGAAGTTTTCATCTTCCGTAGCCACTAAACCATTAATGATATACGGACTCACATTTTTCAGTTCAGTATTTTCACGAACCAAGTCAGCACGAATACTAGAAATTTCTGTATCATCACTATAAGTCATGGTAGAAATCTCACCGGCATTCTCCACCGCATTAGCAAGTTCCTCTTCAGTTGGGATTGGCATATCTTCTACCAAACCAATGAAATAGCCTGATCCTAAACCAAGCCCCAATGACCCACCAAGAAATAGGATAAGCAATAAGACTAGGAATATTTTAGCCAAGGATTTAAAAGCCACATTCACATAGAACATCACTTTTTCAGTTTTAGATAGCCCATTCCCAATTTTTTTCTTTTCTTCATTGTTTTTCTTCACTATACACACACTTTTCTATAACATATTTTATTGTAAAAATAGCTTGATTTGCTCTTAATTATATCAAAACAATTGTATACATGCTATGTGAATTCCCCCTCTGTAAAATGAATGTAAAATTGGCCTAGCTAGCTTTCATTCGTATTCAAAATAATCTAGGGCTAAACATAGCTAAATCACCAACGGTCTAGTAAAATAAAGGTTATACAAAGCACATGGAGGTAGAGAAAATGTCTAAAGTAATGTTGATTATTAACCCATCATCTGGAAAAGGTGCGGGTAAAGAGATTCAAAGTGATTTAGAAAAGGCCTTGTACACTTCATTTGATGACGTCGAAACAAAATTCACTGAAGGAGAAGGCGACGCCAAAAACTGGGCTCGAGAAGCTAGCGGTGAAGGTTACGAAGCCGTTGTCGTCGTTGGTGGTGATGGGACTGTTAACGAAGGAATTTCAGGAATCGCTGAAACAGATTCAACCATTAAATTTGGCTTCATTCCACTAGGGACAGCCAATGATTTAGCACGTGCCTTAGGAATAAGTCTAAAACCTCAAGAAGCTGCTAAAGACCTGGCTAATTTTAAAACTCGGAAAATAGATATCGCTAAAATAAACGACCAATACTTCTGCAACGTGGCTGCTATTGGGTCAATTCCAACTGCCGTAATGGAAACCTCAAGTGAAGAAAAATCAAAATTTGGTTTCTTTGCCTATGTGCGTGATTCAATGCGTGCTGTATTAAAAGATGACCAGTACACCTACAAATTAGTCTTAGACGACGATGAAGAGATTGAAATCTCAACAAAAGTACTTGTGATTGCCTTAACAAACAGTGTAGGGTCATTTGAAAACATGATTGCTGGAGCAACACCAGATGACGGTTTATTACATATCATGACCTTAAAAGATGAAAACTTATTAGCTGAATTACCAGGGATGCTACAAGAATTAAACGGCGGCTATATTTCTGAAGCCAATAACATGATTACTTATAACGTCAAAAAAGTGGCTATCTCTGTTATAAATGAAGACGCGGACGAAGTGAAAGTGAATATTGACGGCGAGGTTGGTCCAGCGCTACCAATTGATATCGAAGTCTTACCATCACATGTAGAAGTAATGGTGCCTAATAAATAGGCTTCATTGCTATGATGTCAATACTTTGATATAATAACCTAGTGAAAAATTACAGGAAAGAGGGTATATGTCGTGTCTGGACATAATAAATGGAGTAAAATCAAAAACAAAAAAGGTGCAACCGATGCTAAACGGGCGAAAGTATTCCAAAAACTTTCTCGTGAAATTTATGTAGCAACGAAAGCGGGTGGACCTGATCCAGAATCAAACCCATCTTTACGTTTGGTTATGGATAAAGCAAAAGCAGCGAACATGCCTAACGATAATGTAAACCGTGCGATTGAAAAAGGTTCAAGTAACAATGCTGGTGAAGACTACGATGAAATCACTTACGAAGGTTATGGGCCAGGCGGTATTGCCATTTTAGTTGAAACCTTAACTGATAATACCAACCGTACTTTAACCAATATACGTACTATTTTTAACAAAAACGGGGGTTCATTAGGTGAATCAGGTTCAGTTGCTTACATGTTTGACCGTCAAGGTTACATCGTGATTGAACGTGAAGGTTTAGACCTTGATGAAGATGAAATGTTAATGAACGTAATCGAAGCTGGTGGGGAAGACATGACAACTTCGGACGAAGTGTTTGAAATTTCTACAGAAGCTTCTGACTTCACTGATGTTCGTGACGCTTTAGAAGCGCAAGGACTTAAATTAGCACAAGCTGAAATCACAATGGTAGCTAAAACAATGTTAGAACTACCTGAAGATAAAGCCAGCCAACTTGAAAACTTGATCGACTTATTAGAAGACGACGATGATGTACAAAACGTACATTACAATACAGAATTAGCTGAATAAAGTTATTCAATACAAAAAGTGTTGGTAAAGGTTCGAAAGAAACCTCCGCCAACACTTTTTATATAATTAAAAAGACGACCTAAGTATACTGGCGCGAAACCAGCTTACATAGGTCGTCTTTATCTTTACTACTTGCTATTTAAGATACGTTTAACCACTTTAAGACGGGTAAATTCTTCACGTTCTTTCTCTTCAAGCGCTGAAGAAATAGATTTTTGTGCACCTTCCAATTGAGGAATGGTCACGTTTTGAAGGGCATTTACACGTTTTTGCGTTTTCTGCATGTTGTTCGCTAAACGATAAGCCGCATTCTCAACTTCAGCGATTTGAATCAGCAATTCTTTTACCCGACGAAAGGCAATTCGTGCTTCATCAATAGCCACTGTATTGTCATAGAATGAGTAGGCGGGCTTCATAGGTCGAGGTTTGTAATTAATTTCCGGCACCTCTGAACCCATGACACTACGTACTTTTAATTGGATATCGTCTTCAACACTCACGTTAGTTGATGCATTATGTACGCTTAAAATACCATTTTCATAAGCAGCAATTGACAATTTATGATAAGCCAACTCATAAGCCTTTTTAAGGTCATCCTGTAAGCCGGATGCCTTATTTAGCAAATCAATCAACTCATTCATCAAGATAATCCTTTTCCGGTCCATCAATAGATAACCGTTACGGGAAAGATCTAATGTCTTTTGAATCTGCATTAAGTTCCCCTTGGTAGGGGTGTTATTAATATCCATTAATTTTCACCACCTTATACTAGGGGCTTGTCAGTTGTTTGTTGGTTTAATACCTCATCAGCTGTATTTTTGTAGTATTTATCAAGGATTTCAGTATCCATACGTGTCAATTCTTCACGTGGGAAAATACCTAGTAATTGCCAACCTAAGTCCAATGTCTCTTGGATGGTTCTTGTTTCATCTTGGCCTTGACCAACAAATTTTTGTTCGAATAACTCACCAAATTTAAGGTAAAGTTTATCAACATCCGATAACTCTTCTTCCCCGATAACAGAAGCTAAAGATTTAGCCTCGTTAGCACCAGAATAAGAAGCGAATAATTGGTTAGCTACATCAGAGTGGTCTTCACGGGTAAATCCTTCACCAATACCATCTTTCATCAAACGAGATAGTGAGGGTAGAATCCCAACTGGTGGATAAACATTTTTACCTTCAATCACACGGTCTAATACAATTTGTCCTTCAGTAATATAACCAGTAAGGTCAGGAATAGGGTGCGTGATATCATCATTAGGCATGGTCAAAATGGGAATTTGTGTTACTGAACCTGGTTTACCTTTAACGATACCCGCACGTTCATAAATAGTAGCCAATTCAGAGTAAAGGTAACCTGGGTAACCTTTACGAGAAGGAATTTCTTGTTTTGCTGAAGATACTTCACGTAACGCCTCAGCAAAAGAAGTCATATCCGTTAAGATAACTAACACATGTTTACCTAAATCATAAGCCAAGTATTCAGCCGTTGTTAGGGCCACACGAGGCGTGATTAGACGTTCCATAACGGGATCATCGGCGGTGTTCACGAACATGGTTACGTGGTCCATGGCACCAGATTCTTCAAATGAACGGCGGAAGTAGTCAGCAATATCATGTTTTACACCCATTGCAGCAAATACAACCGCGAATTCTTCATCAGAATCTTCACCTAATTTGGCTTGTTTAACAATTTGAGCAGCTACTTGGTTATGGCTCATACCATCACCAGAGAAGATTGGTAATTTTTGACCACGAATCAAAGTCATCAACCCATCAATTGCAGAGAAACCAGTTTCAATATAGTCACGTGGGTAAACACGAGATACTGGGTTAAGTGGGGCACCGTTGACATCACGTTTGATGTCAGAGTGGACAGGTCCTAAATTGTCGATTGGACGACCGATACCATCAAAGACACGCCCTTGAATTTCTGGTGCCAGTTCGATTTCTAATCCGTGACCAGTAAATTGAGTATGTGTATTATCTAAAGACATTGAAGTAGTTGAGTCAAATACTTGAATGATGGCTTTTTCGCCTTCCATTGTAATAATTTGACCTAACTTTTCTTCGTTGCCATTCACGCGAAAGCGTACGATATCATTATATGCAGCGCCTCTAACACCGTCTACAACTACTAGAGGACCATTAATGGAATTTAATCCTAGATATTCTATTGCCATTATTATTCCCCCCTTAACCGTTCTCTTGCATTGCTTTTTCATAGAAGGCATCAATATCTTCAAAGTAGTGATTAAAATCATCTATATTATTATTTGAAGTAGTGTATTTCATATTGATGACATCCGTGAAAATACTTGATTTGTTTAGATAAGACATTGGCATACCCCATTGAATCAATGATTTAGCCCGGTGATGTAAGTATAAAATAACTTCCATCATTTTTTCTTGTTTAGCCATAGGAACCGCAGAGTCGACTTTATGGAAGGTGTTTTGTTGTAAGAAACCTTCACGGAAGACACGCGCAGTTTGTAAGACTAATTTTTGGTGGTCAGGTAAGACATCAGAACCAATTAGTTTTACGACTTCCATTAATTGATCTTCTTCGTGTAAAAGAGCCATCATTTCAGCACGGTTAGTTAGGAATTTTTCAGAAACGTTGGCAGTATACCAAGCACCTAAATCATCCACGTACTGACTATAAGAATTCATCCAGTTGATGGCAGGGTAGTGACGTTTATGGGCAAGTTCTGAATCTAGCCCCCAGAAACAACGTACGAAACGTTTGGTATTTTGGGTAACTGGCTCAGAGAAGTCCCCACCTTGAGGAGACACAGCACCGATAATCGATACTGAACCTTCCGATTGGTTTAAGTTACGCATGTAACCTGCACGCTCATAGAAAGTAGCAATTCGACTAGCTAAGTATGCAGGGAAACCTTCTTCAGCTGGCATTTCTTCAAGCCGACCAGATAACTCACGTAAAGCTTCAGCCCATCGAGAAGTTGAATCGGCCATGATCGCTACGTCATAACCCATATCACGGTAGTATTCAGCGATCGTTAAACCTGTATAAATAGAGGCTTCACGGGCTGCTACCGGCATGTTAGAAGTGTTGGCAATTAAAACTGTACGTTCCATCAAAGGCGCATTTGAACGAGGGTCAATCAATTTTGAGAAGTCTTCAAGTACTTCGGTCATTTCGTTACCACGTTCACCACAACCAATGTAGACAATAACATCTGCATCAGCATATTTTGCAATCTGATGTTGCATAGTCGTTTTCCCAGTACCGAAACCACCAGGAATCGCAGCAGTACCACCTTTAGCGATAGGGAAGACTGAGTCGATAATCCGTTGACCAGTTACAAGTGGTGTAGTTGACTCGAAACGAGAAGCAACAGGACGTGCTTGACGGATTGGCCATTCTTGATAAGCTTTGATTTCATCAATGTCACCGTTGAATCGACGAACTTTAACCAAGATATCTTCGATAGTATAGTCACCTTCAGCAACTACTTCTACGACTTCACCAACAGTTGTAGGTGGTACCAATACTTTATGGGTAACGGCGTTAGATTCTGGGATTTCGGCGATAATTCCACCACCAGAAACTTGGTCACCGACTTTAACAACTGGCTTTACGTGCCATAAAGTTGATTTATCAAGCGAATCTACTTGAACACCACGTTTGATCATGTATCCGGATTGTTTTTCAATTTCAACTAAAGGACGTTCAATACCATCATAGATATTATTGATTAAACCAGGGCCTAACTGTACTTTAATCGGCATTGTTGTACCGTAAACGCGTTCTCCAGGACGGATACCCGCAGTTTCTTCATACACTTGGATAGTGGTTTCTTTTTCATTGATGGAAATAACTTCCCCAACTAATTTGTCTTCCCCAACGTGGACCATTTCTTGCATGGATAAGTCGGTTGGACCAGCGATTTTAACGATTGGACCCGAAATTGAATAAATTAAATTTTCGTTTGCCATTCTAGTCATCAACCTCCTTGATAGTAAAGCTATCTTCAACGTTTGCTAATAGGGTAGAGAAAGAGTAGTCAATTAATACTTGACGGTCTTTCAAGACGCCACGGACGCCACCTAAAAACTCACGGTCTGAAATTTGAATATTTGCATTTGTTTCTTCTAATAAAGTTTCAATCATACCTTGATCTGAATGGTTGATGTAAACAACCAACTCTTCACGATTTTTTTCTGCATAGTCTTTTAAGTTATTAATCATCACAACTAATTGGTTGCGGTATTCATCTGTTTGCATGTAATTTTGAATCGCATCGTTGAATTCAGCGAATAACGTTTTTTTCAACTTTTCTTCTTGTAAGTACAAGTCACGTTGTAAGTGAATTTGACTTTGAGAAATGTTTTTATTTAACTCTTTACGCATATCTTTTTTGGCGTTTACAAATTTTGCATCAAACTCTTGATTTGTATTTTTCACAAATTCATCATAGTCTTTTTGCAAAGTTGCTCGGTATTGATTGACTTGTTCGTCAATAATATCTTGCGCTTGTTGGTTGACTTGCGTTTCAAAATAAGCAAATTTATCTTCTAAATCCATTGCTTAAAACTCCCATTCTATAATTGGATACCAATTGCATGTTGAATTGTTTCTGCAATGGTATTGGTCGCATTTTGATATTCATTTGCACCTAAGACTGAAGTGATAAGTGGTGTTGCTTGGTTAAAGCGAACATCATTTACAAGGTCTTGATTGCTTTCAATTAGAGAAGGTGAAAGGTAAAGAATGCCAATACCTTTATTTGCTACTGCACGTTTAAAGGCAGGTTCAAATTCCGCAGGCTTTACAATTTCACCTTCAATACCTACTAATCGCAATCCAGTCAAAGTGTCTAAGTTATCACAGATTACGTAAGCATTCATTATAGTTGACCTAAAATCATGAATGAGATGATCAAACCGTAAAGGGCAACCCCTTCAGCAAGACCAACGAAGATTAATGAACGACCGAAGATTGAACCATCTTCTGAAATAGCACCTAGGGCAGCTGAAGCAGCAGAGGCAACGGCGATACCACCACCAACACATGATAAACCAGTTGATAAGGCAGCAGCGATGTAACCAAGACCTGTTGCTAAACCAGCAGCGTCACCAGCAGTTTCTGCAGCAGCACCAGTTGATGCTAAAGCAACTTCTGGGTTGTAAGCTAATACGATAGCAATTAAGATACCAGCTACAACGAATACTAAGTTAGTAGTTAATGATTTTTTGTAACGATTTTTTGTTTTTTTGCCTGTGTAGAAGTAACCAAATGGTAAAACAAAACCCAATACGAAAGTTGCAACCATTGTCAGTTTAATTAATAATTCTGTTGTCATTTTTATTTTCTCCTTTAATCTTTAATCCAAATATTTTTAAATTCAATACCATCGCCACGATAGAAGTGACTGAAAATTTCATAAAATTCAAGACGTAAAACTTGAATTGCCACGACTAATCCTTCAAAACCAGTTACAAACAAGTTACCTAAGATAATGACCAACCAGTTGATGTTGCCACTATTTTCAGCACCTGCAAACATTAATACCACACTCATCATTGCACCATGGGAAATAGCGAACGCACCCACACGGACGAATGAAATTGAGTTAGAGAAGTAAGTTAATAGGGTTTCGAATGTCTCAAAGAAGATCGTTAATGCTTTAATCACGATGTTGTCACCATTTTTCTCTTTATGGTTTTCCAACTTGTGAATGATTTCCTCTTTAAAGGCAATTGTGATTAATGCTAAAGCTAGGATAGCGATTAAGATGCCAATTGCTGGAATTGTGTGTCCAGACATGTAAAGGATTAACATAGCTACTAATACAAAGTAGAAAATGAATCCGGCAATACCGTTCTTATCAAGAATGGCTTCCCATTTTTCTCCGGCATTAAAGCGTTGCACGATGTTGACGATCATTGTTGCGAGGATCATGAACATACCAAAGGCGACTGCAACAATAAATACAGTATTTAAGCTTCCGAAGAAGGGGATGTCTGTCATGTGTGTCATAGGATGTAGCCATAATGCATGGATAACATCTTCAAATCCAAAGATTGATCCGTAAAGGAAACCAAAGATAGTTGAACTTAATCCAATTGGCGCTAACATACCGATAGGGCGTAATTTCTTGTTGAAGAATCCGACAAGCCCTACAAGAAATAGAATTAATCCCTGACCCACGTCTCCGAACATGGCACCAAAAAGAAGGGAGTAAGAAATACCTACAATCGCTGTTGGATCAATCTCACGGTAGTTTGGAACGCCGTACATTTTGGTTAGTAACTCAAAAGGGCGGATTAGGAAATTGTTCTTCATTTTTGTAGGTGGATTCAAATGACTGTTGTCATCTTCATCTTCGATATACATAGTCACGTTTGGATCGTTTTTCACTTCATCGCTGAATTTTTGCGCATCAGATTGAGACATCCAACCGATTAATAAGTAACGTGTTTCTTTTTGCGCGAATTCCTCACGGGTAATTGCTGCAAATTTACGAACACCAAAGGCTTGAGATAAATCCATTAAACGACTCTTAGCAGCTAATAAATTAGGTGCAACTGGCGTTACTAAAGCACGCATTTTACGCTTCAATTGGATTAACTGGCTTTCAGTATCTTCCACTAGGTTTTGGTATTTATGGGTAATTTCACGGAAGCTACCAGTTTCTTCAGGAAGGTAAATTCGTTCCCAAGCTAGCGAGAATAGAAGAGCATCAACACGTTGGCGCGCTTCATCTGGTGTGAAGTAGACACCATAAACGTATTTTTCAGTTTCTTCACTCTTCACGAAGATTGCTGGCACCATTGTGTCCACATATTTTTCGAACTTACGGTAGTTTTCACGAGTGAAACGACCGAAACGGAATTTAATGTGGTTCATTTCGTAAATTTTATCCAATGTAAAGTCAATCGATTGGAAAGGTCTAAACATTAACAAGCTTTCATTTGCTTCATCATGTGCTGCTTGCACCTTAGCAATGGCTTCTCGTTCATGTTGCAAGCTTTCTTCAACTTCGTTTACTAAAGCTTTTGCTTGATCAAAGGTCATGGGTCTGTCCAAGTGAATGTCTTTACCATGCTCAACGTTTGTGTAGTCTAATAAGTTATCAATTCGTTCTTCCCAAGGTTCGTAAGGGTTTGGACTTGTATAGGGACGAAGTGTTCGAATCTCTGACAACTCCTTCAATGCATTTTCTAAATGAATAGGATAGTGGGTCAAGTAACGATCCGCCATCCGGTCAATATCGTCACGAGGACCGGTAATATTGACTAAGCGCATTTCGGTTATCATTGATTTAAACTCCTTTCTATAGGTGAGATGTTTTTATATGTAATTCGTTCGGTTAATTCTTCTAACATTAGTAGTGCGCGACGACTATCTTCTAAATAATTAATAATTGCAAACATAGATCTTGGTGCTCTATTTGCTAGATGACTTTGTAAAGATCTTAAAAACGCTTCTTCATATTTTTGAAGGGATTCCTCAGTTGATAAATGTTCAAAAATATCACCATAACCAAGCTCTGCAACTGTTATTTCAAAATTACGAATATCAGGTGCTTGTAGCAATCGATCAACATACTCATCATTTAAGCGATAATGAGCATCCACTAGAGCAGAAGTCACTTCGTTGTCACTTAATTGGTAGAGGAATTTCAAACGATAAATTGTAAAAATATTTAAGATATCAAAGCGGGCTCCGAATAGTTTTTTAAAACCTGTTAATGACTCACCGTTTAGATATTTTTTACCGCCTTGCCAAATTTGTTGAATGACAAATTGGTCAAAGGCAATTTCGAATTCATAGCGCTCATAGTCATTTTGACTAAATAAGTTACTATATTGTTGGAAAAAAGGTCCGTAAATGGTGTCAGCAAGTGCATCCACAACTGTTTTTACGTCAGTTGCCATGATCAAATCTGTCGTTTTGAATCCGCGATTATCATCAAGATAATGGGTCACTGGACTCATGATGACGGTTGTTTCACCGCGATTATCTACCGTTCGTAAGGTATGTTTGATAAACCAGGCTTCAAAAAACATTGCATATCGTTTAAGGAAAGCGCGTTGTTGCAAAGAGGCAAATCGATATATCTTTAAAAACTCAAAGAAATTGCCGTAATTTAGCATCAACTCAATATCTTCTCGCGAAGAGACATCAGTTTTTAGAACGTCTGCTGCCTTTTTGTAAGAAGGATTTTCGGTGATTAATGCGTACAATTCATTTAATGTACGAATATCCCCATGAGCCTCGATTTTCTCACTGGTCAGTAAATGCTTTCGCATACCATGAATTTTTGTGTCTATAGCAGTATAGTTATCCAATTTCATCGACTCCAAGCTTTGTTACTTTTTCCATGAACTCGTCTACATAAAGACCATGTTCATTGTCAAGAATATCTTGAATGCGTTGCATTTTACGGGAAAATTTGGCAGTAAGATTATGAGAAGTTTCATAGTCCTCAGAACTAAACGATTCTCTTGTTGCTTCGATTTTTTTAGCATAAGCATCATTAGCCGCTTGTAAAAAATCACGTTTCTTATCGTCAAATGATCTTTTAATGCTCATTTTTTGATCTTGAACCGTATTCTCCGCATCTTTAGCCGTATTTTCAATTTGATATAAACGATTTACGATGTCATCCATTGCAGTTCCCTCCCTTTTTGTAGTGCCAATTTAGCGGCCTAACTTAAAGTATATCATTTCAGAAAATTTTCAAAATTAAAACGGGGGCCTATCATGCAAAAGTGCGCAAAATTTTGAGATGCGCTTTTTTTTGCATATTATTTTCATTTCGTAAGCGATTTTATAAGAATTCTTCGTATAAATTATATGACCTGAAAATAAATGGAGGTGGTAGATTGAAAGAAATGATAGACAAGATGATTTCGATGGCGATATTAAAACGGTCCGATGATATCCACATTCTCCCAGAGGGACAGCAGTATCATATTTTTCTGAGAGACGGATACCAATTGATATTGCAGGAAACGCTTGAATTTGAGAAAGGTAGCCAGCTGATACGGCTTTTAAAGTACATGGCTAATATGGATGTAGGTGAGAAACGTATGCCCCAAGACGGTGCTATTGTCTATGACCTGGCAGACGACAAAATCGAATTGCGATTATCGTCAATCTCAAATTATCTCATGCATGAATCATTAGTCATCCGTGTCTTTCATGATAAGGTGACCAGTGATTTTAAAGCCAATCACTTGAATCAAGAAGCTTATGACACTATGAACAAATATATGAAGCGCAAAAGTGGTTTGATTATATTTTCAGGCCCAGTTTCCTCAGGTAAAACAACGACTATATACCAGTTGCTAAGGAATGCCTATCAAGAAAAAGCCAGTCAAATTATTACAATAGAAGAGCCCATTGAAATTAAAGGGCTCTTCGTCAAATAGGACTGATGAGTAATATCTGCCAGGTAATCATTAGATTACCTGG
>NZ_JVVG01000105.1:0-844 GCF_001053265.1 Carnobacterium sp. 1290_CSPC | reverse complement strand
TTTCAAAGGTCTATCTCGTTGCTTCATTAGCAACTCATATATCATATCATCTTCATACGACGTTTGTCAACAAAATGTTTTGAAAAAGTTTTTTGTTGTTTTATACAAACGATGTCGTGTTGACGACTTGACTATCATATCACTTGACTTCAGCTATTGTCAATAAGAATTTAAAATTTCTTTTCCACCTCATTGTCGCCCTCAACAAGCAATCTGTATATATTACCCCTTATAGGAACCCTTGTCAACGATATTCCAATATATTTTTCAATCTTTTTGCAGATGTTTATTGAAAGGTTTATTTGACGGCATTTCTACGGGTGTGTATTTGATCATCACCTTGCATTTTTAGTTATATTCCTAGCAACGCTTAAATACCATCTCATGTGGAATGATTATTATTTGCTGTAAATTTTTATATTATTTTCCGATTCAATCAACTATTTTTACAAAATTTCCGTCAAAAAAATATTTTGTCATTCACAATTAGCTATGCATTTTGATCAATAAATTCGTTGATAGTTAAATTTTGTCATTAGTGAATGTCTATAAGTTTTTAGTTTTGATTTATTTCCAGAGAATTACTCCACCATTCTTCATTCGTCATCCGTCAAATTACTTACAAGTATTCGCCATTTTTTGAAAGAATCTTCTAGTAGCTAAATATCAATATAATTTTACCACTGCTATTGAACAATATTTACATCCTTCGGATTCCAACACTTGTAGATCACTCAAATTTTGAAAAATGACCACAAAAAAACCAGCAGCCGAAGCTACTGGTTTTTTCATCTTGCATGGCAACGTCCTAGTCTCACAGGGGGAAACCCCCAACTACATTCGG
>NZ_JVVG01000104.1:0-6587 GCF_001053265.1 Carnobacterium sp. 1290_CSPC | reverse complement strand
CACAAAAATAGTGCCGATGAGACTCAATTGAATCTCACCAACACTATTTATTATAGAACCCATTTTCCAAAGGACTCAAGTTGTCTCTGATTAGGCAGCTTGGGTCTTTTTTTATCAAATTATGTAATTAAATTTCATTATAATAAATTTTTACAGGATAACTCCTAATTTATTGAAAAAATATTTCAACGTGCTATAATGAATTTGTATTAAAACGTTTTCAAGCAAAAAGAGCGCAAGTTAAAAGCTGAATGAGGTGAGTATATGTATGGTTTTTCCGTATATTTAAATGAAGCAATTGACAGTGATCACATCGAGCGCATGGTTGCTGCTGGTTTTACTGGTATCTTTACATCAATCCATATTCCAGAAGATGATCCCACCGCCTATCTAGATCGGATGCGAGACCTTGGCGCCATTGCGATGGCTTACGACTTGTCGCTAGTCGTGGATATTTCAGGGACCAGTCTCCATAAAATTGGTGGGTCATTTGAAGATATCAGGCCAATCATTGATCTAGGGATTACGGGTTTGCGGATTGATTATGGCATTGGTTTTAAAACGGTGGCTCGTCTAAGTCGTGAAATTCATATCGCTTTAAATGCCAGCACACTGACTCCACAAGATCTAGAGCAACTCCACTATTATCAAGCGGATTTAAGTCATATTACCGCCTGGCATAACTACTATCCCCGCCCAGAAACTGGCTTAGACATGGACACCTTTAAACGCCACAACCGGTGGCTGAAGTCGACGAGTCTTCGGACCATGGCTTTCGTCCCTGGTGATGACAAAACGAGGGGGCCCATCCACGCCGGCTTGCCGACGGTTGAAGCCCACCGAAGCCTGCATCCTTTGGCGGGAACCCTAGATTTAATCACTAATGGCCATATTGACGATGTCTATATCGGTGACCCAGCAATTTCACGGGATGCCCTTTTTCAATTTAAAGAATATATTGAAAAAAACCAGATTTGTTTAAGGGTGGAGAGTGAAAGGGACGCGGTTGCTGAACAAGTGGAATGGATTTTAGGTGACCATACTAATCGGCAAGATGCGGCAGCTTTAGTGATTAGAAGCCAAGAATCAAGACTACAATTAAGGTCAAATGACCCAATCAAAGCAGTGAATACTGATGCGCGACAATTTGGCGCTATCACTGTCGATAATGAAGGCTACGGACGCTACCAGGGTGAAGTGCAAATTTGTAAGGTCGATTTACCGCAAGATGAGAAAGTCAATGTGGTTGGTCAGGTTGTTCAAACAGATAAAAGCTTAATCCCCTATATTGGGCCCGGACAAACATTTAGATTATTGCAGAAGTAATGGAGGACGAAAAAGATGAGTGTAGAAATTAATCAGTTAACGACTGAGAAGCGCAATCCAAATACTATGCATTTGGACCAGATGTCAGTTGGTCAAGTACTTGAGCTGATGAATAAGGAAGACCAACAGGTGCCTGAAGCAATTGCTGAAGCACTTGGACAAATTGAAGCGGCGGTTGAAACGATTATTCAGTCGTTAAAAGCTGGCGGTCGATTAATTTACTTTGGGGCCGGAACGTCTGGTCGTTTAGGCGTCTTGGATGCAGCTGAGTGTGTACCGACCTTTGGGGTCTCACCAGACTTAGTGGTCGGCTTGATTGCTGGTGGTGACAAGGCCATGGTCGAAGCGGTTGAAGGCGCTGAAGATTCGCTGACTTTAGCGGAAGAAGATTTCAAGAAGTTGAACTTAAATGCCAATGATACTGTCGTTGGGATTGCTGCTTCTGGACGGACGCCTTATGTAATCGGTGGCTTGCAATACGCCCAAAGTATTGGTGCGAAAACGGTGTCTATTGCCTGCAATCAGCAAGCGAAGATTAGCCGTTTTGCCCAAATCCCTATTGAAGTAGATTGTGGGCCAGAAGTTTTAACTGGATCTACGCGGTTAAAAGCCGGGACAGCCCAAAAGTTGATTTTGAATATGTTATCGACGGTTTCGATGATTGGCATCGGGAAAGTCTATCAAAACTTGATGGTGGACGTGCAAGCGACCAATGAGAAATTAGAAGAACGGTCTAAACGGATCATTATGGCAGCAACTGAATGTTCATATGAAGAAGCAGCAAGCTATTTTGAAGCCGCTAATCACAAGGTTAAAGTAGCCATCGTGATGATTTTAACCAATTTAGATGCGACTGAAGCCAGCCAAAAAATTAATGCAGCCAATGGTTTTGTAAATCAAGTATTACAGTGATAAGGGGATGGGTATCATGGCTAAAACAAGTAATGAAGCACGATTAGCACAAGCAATTTACCAACATATAGGTGGTCCAGATAATGTCAGTAAAGTCTATAACTGTATGACTCGAGTCCGGATCAACATTAAAGATGACCAGCAAGTAGATATGGAAGCCTTGAAACAAGTAGATGGCGTCATGGGCGTTGTTGAAGACGGGGACACTTTACAAGTGGTTGTAGGTCCAGGGACGGCAGCCAAAGTAGCCACTGTTATGGCTGACCAAGGTCGTGTCCAACAAGGGCGTCAAGTTCATGAAAATCTTGATCAAGATTTAACTTCAGGGCGTTCTGAAGCTGAACGAATCACTGCAGAAAATAAAAACAAACAAAAAGAAAAGAACAATACACCTTTTAAACAAGCACTGAAAGTGATTGCGTCGATCTTTGTGCCTTTAATTCCAGCCTTCGTCGGAGCCGGTATTATTGGTGGTATCGCGTCAATTATTCAAAATATGCTGACGGTTGGTGCATTAGAGCCGGGTATGTGGGACAACATTTTTCTTGTCCTTAAAATCCTTCAAAACGGGTTATTTGCCTACTTAAACATCTACATTGGTATTAATGCTGCCCGGGTATTCGGTGCAACAGAAGGCCTTGGTGGGGTTGTCGCAGGGGTTACTTATTTAACTGGTATGTTACCTGAAGCGCCACTGCCAAATATCTTTACAGGTGGCGACTTAGCGGCTGGTCAAGGTGGAGTCATCGGAGTTATTATCGCCGTTTACCTATTGTCACTAGTTGAGAAAGGCTTACGTAAAGTCATTCCGGATGCCATCGATATCATTGTGACCCCAACCATTTCCCTATTAGTTGTTGGGATGATGACCATCTTCTTGATTATGCCGATTGCAGGTTTCGTATCCACTTCACTTGTTGGTGCCATCAACTGGGTATTACAAGTAGGTGGCGCAGTCGCCGGCTTTATCCTTGGGGCAAGCTTCCTTCCGCTAGTAATGTTTGGCCTGCACCAAATCCTGACCCCTATCCATATTGAAATGATTGCGGCTACAGGTAAGACCGTACTACTACCAATCCTTGCTATGGCGGGTGCCGGTCAAGTAGGTGCCGCCTTCGCGCTTTGGTTAAAATGTCGCCAGAACAAGCAATTAACCAACATTATTAAAGGGTCTCTACCAGTAGGTATTCTAGGTATCGGTGAATCCTTGATATACGCGGTAACTCTGCCCTTAGGTCGTCCTTTTGTTACAGCCTGTCTAGGTGGTGGAATCGGGGGTGCTGTCCTTGGGGCAATCGGTGGCGTTGGTGCTACTGCCATTGGACCATCAGGTGTCGCCTTAATTCCATTGATTGCTGACGGACAATGGCCAGCATACGTGATGGGTCTTGTCGCAGCTTATATTGGTGGCTTCATCCTGACATACTTCTTCGGTGTGCCCCAAACTGCCCAAGAAGCCAGTGAAATTACTGGATCGCCATCAAATACCATGGATGGCTTAGACAATTTATAGTAAGATATGAATAAGTGGAAAAGGGCTGTCAACTCCTTGCTGGCAGCCCTTTAAATTTGTGAAATGATAGACGATAGAGAGGTGCCAAGATGGCAAGAAATGTCCTTCAAACAATCAACGAAATGCTGAAAGACTTACCCAAATCTGAACAAAAGATTGGTCAACTTGTTTTAGAGCGGCCAAAAGATGTTATCCAGATGAACGCGACCGAGCTCGCAAAAGAGGCCAAGTCAAGTCCAGCGGGGGTTATCCGTTTTTGCCGTTCGATTGGGATCAGTGGCTTTACCGCGTTAAAACTCGCTTTATCTGCACAAACAAGTCAAAGAAGTGATTTAAACTATACGGATATTGATGCAGACGAAGGTTTAGATACCATCAAAGAAAAGTTGGCAACCAATGCCAGTGTAGTCTTCGCCGATACCAATGTCAGTCTTTTAAACCAAGATATCGATCAAGTTACGGACTGGATTTTGGCTAGTCCAGTGGTCTTTTTATATGGGCTCGGTGCATCAAATATTGTAACCCAAGACTTCCGGCAAAAGTTTACCCGGATTGGTAAGCAAGTCATGGTGACCCAAGACCAACACGAACTAGTCGCAGCCATGGCCATTGCCCAAAAAGACTCACTATATATTGGGATTTCCAATTCAGGTGAAAAAGCTGAAGGAACCAGCGTTATGAAGATGGCCAAAGAACTCGGTTTAAAAACCGTTTCTTTAACTAAATCAGGTGCCAATACGCTTGCCAATTTAGCCGATATTCCCTTACATACGGCTGATACCAAGGAGGCTTTGTTACGGAGTGGGGCAACCATTTCCCTGTTAGCCCAGCTTTATGCCATTGACCTGCTGTTCTTTTCTTACATGATGAAAAACTATGACACCCATGTTCAAAACTTGGCCTTAACTAAAGATGCAACCAACGCAATCGAAAGCTTTTACCAAGATTAAAGAAAGATGCTAAATAACGACAGCACATATTTAAAACTGAAAGCAAATTTCTGCTAAGTAGACTAGCTCTTTTCCGAAGGGCTAGTTTTTTTCTTTAATCATTCAGCTTTGCGAAGAGTGGTCATTTTCAAAGAGATTTAATCGTCTTTTAATAAAGGACAAAATTTGCTAAGATAGTAGGTATAAACTTGAAAGAAAGAGGTTGAAGTCAGGTGCTAAAAATATATGGCTTAAAACAATGTTCCACAACACAAAAGGTGAAAAAACACTTGGAAGATCAACGGTTAACCTTTGGAGAAATTATCGACATCCGTGATCAACCACCCGTGGCTGAAGAAATTGCCTGGGCACTGGACCAAGTGGACGGTAAATATACCAAAATATTAAACACATCTGGTGGTTTGTACCGTGAATTAGGCTTAAAAGACAAGCTAGCGGATATGCCAGAAGAGGCCTTTTTAGCCTTACTGTCTGAACAGGGTATGTTAATTAAACGACCATTAATTGTAGGTGACCAAGTAGCTACAGCAGGGTCAAAAGTCGACTTTCTGGACCAGGTCTGGTTAAGCAAATAAGGCTAGGAAAATAAGGTCAAAACAAGGGAAATTATAGGATAAAGGTTCTCGGAGGGGTTTTATTGGAAATTGAAGCGTTAAAGGATTTAATTGCAGGGCAAGAAAGTGACATGTTCGCCTTTTTAGAAGAATTGGTGAATACGGAATCAGGCATTGATCAAATTTCTGGTGTCAATCAAGTTGGGACAATTATCAGCCAATGGTGTGAAAATATTGGCATGACCACCCGGACCATTCCCCATGACCAAGCAGGGGACTTGTTGATTGCTGAATATAAAACAGCCGAAAACAAGGGCCAGCAACCCATCGTTTTATCTGGGCATGTGGATACGGTCTTCAATGCTGGTGTAACCAAAGACCATCATTTCCGTATATTACCGGATAAACCAGGATTCGCAAAGGGTGCCGGCCTGATGGATATGAAGGGTGGCCTTGTCATCGCCATGTACGTAGTGAAAAACCTGATTGAAATGGGCTATCAAAAACACCCCCTAAGTCTAATTTTTATACCAGATGAAGAAACCCTCCACCGGTATTCAGATACCCGCCAAGAAATGATTGGAGAATTACAGGACGCAGCCTTAATGCTGAACTTTGAACCCACACCAACCTTTGATGAAATTGTGGTCGGCCGTCAAGGTGGTATGATGATGAACGTAACCGTCGAAGGGGTCCAAGGTCATTCCGGTATGGAAGTTGAAATCGGCCGGTCAGCCGTTGCGGAATTAGCTCAGAAAGTCGTTACCCTAGAAGCATTAACCGATATCAAACGCAAGAAATTGATCAATTGCGGCATTATCAATGGGGGCGTTTCAGCCAATACCATTCCAGGTTCTGCCAAAGGAAACTTCTCACTGAGATTCCCAAACCAGACCATTAAAGAGGAAATGATCGAGGACATCGAACGCGTTATTGCTGAACCCTATATAGCAGATACAGTGACCACATTTGAAATCGAATCTGGCGTAGATGCCATGGTTTACACCGAAAAAGTCGATCAATTAGCAGACCATTACTTAGCCTCGGCTGACAAATTGGGTTACGGTCCCCTAGTTAAAGTCGAAAGCCAAGGCGCATCCGACGCCTCTCTAGCATCCCTTGTAGACATTCCCGTTGTTGACGGCTTGGGCATTGTGGGGACAGGTGCCCACACCCTTGAGGAAGAAGCCGATTTGACCTCACTTAGACCAAGAGTCGCACTATCCATTCAAGCCATTTTAGATTTATAATAAACTAAGCAAACCAAATAACGGCTCTTCGTCAAATAGGACTGATGAGTAATATCTGCCAGGTAATCATTAGATTACCTGG
>NZ_JVVG01000103.1:0-8057 GCF_001053265.1 Carnobacterium sp. 1290_CSPC | reverse complement strand
AATGAGATATTTTCAGTTTCTGTATCGTAATACACTAAAGCGAATGCTGGCTCATTAAAGCCGTCTACAAATAAACTTTCATCTTCCGCCTCTTTTAATGCACTTTCATATATATAAATTTCATCATCAGGAACACTCAAAGTGATATTATTTTGGGTTTCAGGATTATATAAAGTGATTTGGTTTCCTTCAATTTTTTCTATTAAACATAATACTCTCATATTTGCTCTCCTTTGCGTTTTAAGCGACTGTATTAACATAAACATTCCTTGCGTTTTAAATCGCCTTAAAACGCAAGTATTTGCTTTTAATGACTATCCTAGCCACTTATCTAGTGGTACTGGTGGTAAGTCCGTATTATTTTCTTGTTGATTTTCTGCATAGTCCTTAAAGACATTCTTTAAAGAAACATAAAGATAGTTATTGATATTTTTCGTTTTTCCTTGCTTGAATTGGATAATAACACGCTTAAAGGTACTTGCGAGTTCATCATGTAATGCTGCTTTTTCGTACGGATTGATTTTAATACTAGTATCTTTTTCTGCTGATTTCCAACCAAAGTAAAATTTATCAATATAGACTTTAAATTGTTCTAACTCATTAAAACTGTAATTTCTTACTAGTTGAATTGTTTTATCTCCATAAGCAGAAACCAATTTATTTTCTTCAACGTACTGTTCAATAAGTTCTTGCTCGGTAGCTTTTTCGTGTTTAGAAAATTGATTGATAATTTGTTGATTTTGAGAATCAGCCTGATCTTTATCATCTTTATTATCTTTATAATTATTATATTTATATTGATTTACTGCATTTTTCGCAGTTCCGCTTGTATCAAGGGTTTTACCCTCGTTATATCGGACTGCATTTTTTGCAGTTCCGCTTGTATCAAGGGTTTTACTCTCGTTATATCGGACTGCATTTTTTGCAGTTCCGCTTGTATCAAGGGTTTTGTTCTCATTTCTTTTATTATTTTCCATATTTTGATAAGCATAAACTTCATACGCTTCAACTTCTAAATCTGCTAAATAAAGCCGATTAGGTTCATTTTTCTTTTTCTTTGGATTGAACCCTTGATAAGTTTGTAATAATAAGTCTTTATCTGTAAGTTCTTTTTTTATCTTTATCACTTTATGTTCAGAACAATTTAGTAGTGCTTGCAACTCTTTATTCGTATAAATGAAATAGACATGTCCTGCTTCATCTATCCAATTATTTTGAATGGAATACTGCAAACGATCTTTAAAGACCATATAAGCGATTTTAGCGCTATCTGAAAGGTCTTTATATCTATCACTGTATAAAAATACCTTTGGAAATTGGAGGTAAAGTTCTCTGTATGCTTTATTTGCCGAAAAATAATTAAAATTTGTCATCATAAATAGTCCCTTCTTGTTATCTCACCCTGCGGTTAGTAATCAAGAAAGGACTTTAATAGTTTATTTACTTTACAATCAGTAAGTATTTGTTTATACTTATCTTTGTAAACTTAATAAAAAGTTCTTTCTCAACTACTGGTTTGCCGACCTTGGGAGTTGAGAATTTTTTATACAAGGGGTAGGTTGATTATCAATCTATCCCTTTTTTTATTTTGTTTTGGATAGTTTTTATCTTAACATAGAATATTTATAAATATATAAAAACCTAGAAAAAAATAATTACATCCAATGCTGATACTTTGGTTTTTACACCATTTCAACACTACAACATTACAACATTACAACATTACTACGATGAAACAAGTCGAAATTTCTAATTATAATTTATTGTATATCCAGCATTTCATCTATAATTTCTCTAATAGATTTGTCCTCTTTAGCAGATTGTAATCTTAATTTTTTATGAGCTTTCTCACTAACTCTTATTCCCTTTAGAACGGTTTTTTTTGCTTCATTTTTATCTTTTGGGTTTTCTCTGCCAACGTTTGTACCAAAACCTTTTTTATCCATATATATATTCCTTTCATTTTTAAAATATTACTTAAGTGATTCAATCTTATCTAGAATTTCATCTACTACATCTTCATACATTTCTAAAGTTTTTTTATCATATGGTTTATCTTCTGTTATTCCAAAGTCAGTCCATGTTTTTACTCTATCAGAATGTTTAACTGTATGATTAAATAATTCACTGCCAAATACTTCTTGATATTTGATTAAATATCGTTTATCGGTTGAACTATTTCCAACTAGATAAGGTAAAACGCCCAGTAACTCAAAATCGGTTTTATCAGACATAGAAATTAAATAATCATAATATTTTTTTGTACTCTCAAAAGCCATAGAAACAGTTTGAGTTGTTATAATTACATAGTCGGTGACATTTATTACATTATCCATGACTAAATTGATATAAGGAGAGGTATCAATAATAATATAGTCATAATCTTTAATTATGGGTTCTATTACAATTGATAAAATATTTTGCAATTGAGATTGCTTATATTGTTTATTCGCTTCTGTTTCAAACTCAGTCATTTTCCAATCTCCTGCAAGTAAATCAAGTTGATCAGTGATAGGTTGGATATGCCCTTTAACAGGAAAATTATCAAAACAAGCATTAAAAATATTTTTATTTTCATCAACATTACTTTTGAAAGTTGTTGCAATACCAAACGTTAAATTTTCTTGTGGGTCGGTATCAATAGCAAGTACTTTGCTATTTTTGTGTTCTGTCAAAATATAACTTAATAATAGTGAAGTTGTTGTTTTACCAACACCACCTTTAAAATTACTAGGAGTAATAACCATAATGTACTTCCTTTCAATAATTGATAACTCAATTATAACGTAGCAATGTAGTAAATGCAACAAATAAACATTACTACATTGCAACGCAAAAATGAAGGAATTTTTACAAATATATCTTATATTGGTATATTGTTTTAATAATTATTCTATGTATTAATATATGCACATTTAATATACTAAATATTTTGTTATCACTAATAGTTAATAAATATGGGAGAAAATAATGAATCCAAAAGAAATAAAAAAAGCAGCTCGATTATTTGTTGAGCGTTGGCAGGATAAGGGAAGTGAACGTGCACATAGTCAATCATTTTGGCTTGACCTCTTAGGAAATGTTTACGGTATAGAAAATCCTGTCGAGTATATTAGTTTTGAACATTCATTTGATAACATGATGGATTCTACAAGTTTTTTAGATGGGTATATAGAAAAGACTAGTGTCCTGATTGAACAAAAAGGCGTAACAAAAGACTTAAATAAAGGTATCAAACAATCGGACGGCAGTTTTTTAACACCAATTCAACAAGCAACACGATATTCTGCGAGCTTACCTTATTCTAAAAGACCACGTTGGATTATTACATGTAATTTCAGAGAATTTTATATTTATGATATGGAAAAGCCAAATAGTATGCCCTCAACTATTCGTTTATTAGATTTACCAACTGAATATTATCGCTTAGAAATTTTACTAGATAAAACAAATACGCAAATCGAAAAAGAAACTGAAATATCTGTAAAAGCAGGGGAAATTATTGGAGAAATATATACTGAATTATTAAATCAGTATAAAAACCCTAACGACGAGAACACATTGAAAAGTATCAATCAATTATGTGTTCGATTAGTATTTTGTTTTTATGCAGAAGATGCAGGGCTATTTGGAAACCATAGTATGTTTCATGATTATTTATCACAACATGAAACAAGGTATTTTAGAACAGCTATAATCAGCTTATTTGAGGTGTTAAACACACCTATCAATGAACGTGATCCTTATATTGATGATTCATTAAATATATTCCCATATGTAAATGGAGGGCTATTTGAAGATACACATATTGAGATACCTCAGTTTACAGAGGAATTGCGTCAATTAATTTTAAAACATGCAAGTTCAGATTTTGATTGGTCGGAGATTAGTCCGACTATATTTGGAGGATTGTTTGAAAGTACTTTGAATCCTGAACAAAGACATGACGGAGGAATGCATTATACGTCAATAGAAAATATTCATAAAATAATTGACCCCTTATTTTTGAATGATTTGAAAGATGAATTAAATGAAATTAAACAATATAAACAATATTCAACAATTAAATCTAGAGCTTTAAAATTTCAAAATAAATTATCTAATCTAATATTTTTAGATCCTGCTTGTGGATCTGGAAACTTTTTGACTGAAACCTATCTTTCACTGCGTGAATTAGAAAATGAAGCCCTATCACTTATTATTGGGGATTCGCCTTTATTAGACATTGAAATAATTCCTATAAAGGTAAGAATTAATCAATTTTATGGTATTGAAATTAACGATTTTGCTGTTTCTGTTGCAAAGACTGCATTATGGATTGCCGAATCTCAAATGTTTGAAAAAACAGAAATATTAATCTATGCTAACGACGACTTCCTGCCTTTAAAATCATATGTAAATGTTGTTGAAGGTAATGCATTACAACTTGATTGGAATCAAATTATTGATGTAAATAAATTGAATTATGTTATCGGCAACCCCCCTTTTTTGGGATATAAGAAACAAAAAATAAATCAAAAAGAAGATTTAGAACCGCTATTTGGGAAAACTAAAGCGATTGATTATGTTGCAGGATGGTTTTATAAAGCTTCTCAATTTATAGAAAATACCGATGTAAAAGTTGCTTTTGTTTCAACTAGTTCTATATGCCAAGGGGAACAAGTTGAAAAAATATGGGGTGTTCTATTTAATCAATTTGATATAAAAATTGACTTTGCATATCAATCGTTCAAGTGGCAGAATGAAACGAAAAACTCTGCTGCGGTTCATTGTGTAATTGTAGGATTTAGTTATAAAACAACGGAAGTTAAAACTAAAGTTATTTATAGAAGTATTAATAGTTATACAATTGCACAAAATATTAATCCTTATTTATTAGATGCACCAACAATATTTATTAAAAATAGAACAAAACCTATAAGTAATGTAGAAATCATGAATTATGGGAGTGAACCTAGAGAGGGTGGAAATTTGATACTTAGTATGGATGAAAAAAATGCTCTTATCTCGGAATCGCCTTTTATGCAAAAATATATTCATAGATTTGTAAGTGCTAAGGATTATATTGATAATAAATATAGATATTGTTTATGGTTAGTTGATGCTGATTTATCCGAGATCAAAAAATCTAAGATTACAATGGATAGATTAAAAGCAACTAAAGAATTTAGATTACATAGCAAACAAAAACAAGCTTATAAATCGGCAGAAACACCATATTTATTTACTAGCATTAGACAACCAAAAACAGAATATTTACTTATCCCAATTACAACTTCTGAAAACAGAAAATATATTCCAATTGGGTATGTAGATAAAGATGTGATTGCAAGCAATGCTTGCAATACAATATCTAATGCTAGCTTGCATACGTTCGGAATCATGACGTCAAATATGCATATGGCATGGATGAGAACAATTGCAGGGCGATTGAAATCAGATTATAGATATTCATCTAGCATTGTATATAATAATTACCCATGGCCTAAAATGAATGATGAAACAAAGAATGAAATATCCGAAACGGCAAAAAAAATTTTAGATGTAAGAAAAAAATATAAAAATTCTACTTTAGGAGATTTATACAATGAATTAATTATGCCAGTAGAATTGAGAAAAGCACATCAAGAGAATGATAAAGCAGTGATGACTGCTTATGGATTGCCTATTGGTAAAACGACTGAAACTGATGCGGTATCTCATTTATTTAGATTATATGAAACAATGATTTAATAGGGAGATAAAAATGATTTCGATAGGACCTTATATTTATCAAGATGAAGATGATGTAATTAGTTCATTTAAGAACACTCTAAAACCAAAATATGGAGGGAAAAAAAGTAATAAATTCAGTGATTTTACTGATGATGATTTTGAAGAATATAGTTTCTTGATTTCATGGTTAAAAGAAAATAATTATCGTATTAAAGAGTTTCCTAATGTAATTCAAAATGAGGTAGATTTAAAAAGTTTTGCTTATGATAAAATTAGAAATTTATATTATAAACAAATAGGAGATAATAATAAATCAGTTACTTGGCAGGCAAGAAGAGATATTATAGAATCGTTGAATTTTATTAAATATAAAGATGCACCGGAATTTGAATTATCAGAGGATATAGAGGAAATTATAAAAAAAATATCAACTGGAGAAAAAAGTTTTTATGTAATGAAGATAGATGAAAAATTAGAGAACTTGAATAATGCTATTGAATATATTTTAAAAAAAGGGAAAAAATATCAAACAGTTGATGAGACTACATTTTATGGTTTTCTAAATGAAAATGATATAAAAAGATTTAGAAACGAAACCCAGGTATTTAGACACGCTTCACAAAAGACTATTGATGAAAGAAAAACATGGTCTGATGATAAGAAAATATACTATATTAGATTAGGAATTATCATGGTTACAAATATTTATAAGAAAGAGATAGAAGATCAATAAGTTAACAGAAAAGGCTCACAATAAGATTGTGGCCTTTTACTATAAGGAGAGTGGAAAAAGTTTAACTCTATTATAAGTATTTTGTACTAGTTTAGTTATGTTTTAAAAGGATTAAAATTGTAGTAATGTTGCAATTTAAACATCACTACATTTCTACATTACTACAATGCTACGTTAAATCTTATCCTGCTTCTTTTTATACCGCCATAAAGTTGACTTGCTAATGCCAGTCATTTCCTGTACTTGATTGTAGCTATACGTATTCAAGAGCGATAGGGCGTGTTGTATTTGTTGTTTCGAGTATTTTATTGGCCGGCCATCTTTAAAATTCGGATTATTTCTTGCAACCTCTTTTCCCTCCTGCGTGCGTTCCACAATTAAATCACGTTCAAAATCCGCAAATGCACTAAAGATAGTAAAGATTAAACGACCAGTAGGGGTATTCTCAATTTTCCCCATATTTAAAATATCAATCGTAATTTGATTTTCAAATAAATATTTAATTACTTTAAGTGCTTCTTGTGTACTTCTAGCTAATCTATCTAATTTGGTAATAACTAAAGTATCTCCCTTTTGAATGTCTTTCATTAACTTTTTAAAAGCAGGACGATCAGTCGATCGTCCTGAAATGGTTTCTTGATAAATTTTCTCGCAATGATGTGCTTTTAGTGTGTCAATTTGAATTTTTAAGTCTTGTTTTCGTGTGCTCACTCTTGCGTATCCGTATATCATAATGCTTACACCTCTTTCAATATTATTTGTTCTAAAGAAGCTTTTTCTGATTCATTGATGATTTCACTCGATTCTAAATTTATATAATCATCGATAGTTTCTTTTAAATTCTGGGTAATTTTCAAATAACATTTAGACTTACCTTTTTGCTCATTTAAAATTCTTTCAACAGGTACTGCTTTAGTGTTTGTAAAAGGGTATACATCGCTATGAAAGTAATGTATTAACTTTAAATAAGATAATGTGAACCCTGTTAAACGAAGGAGTTTTAATTTATTATCTGAATTAAAATCAGGTAATTCATTTTTTCTAAAATAGTTTAATCTTTTAATTTTATTATCAACAATTTCTATTAATTTTTGATGAAGGGCAGTTGCTTTTATTTGATTTTTTTCACCCGCACCTAAATTATCTTGTTTATCTAATTCTGCTTTATGAGCTTCTATAAGTTCGCTCACAGGTTTTATATAATATTCAAAAAATGCATTTTTTATTTTTTCAAAACTTTTTTTATTTTTGAAATCATTATATATTGACGTAAAAAATAGGGTTATTAAACTACCTAGTATTGTAAAAAGCATATTCCATATATTATTGACGGATACACTACTTAAAATTGACAGAAAGGTATATTTTAACATTTGATTTACCTCCTAAAATTACTTGATTTATGAATATAACTTATGAAACCATAAAAACCTTGATTTGACAACATTTAAAAAACGTATTCAGAAGTTATAAGTTATGAAACGATAGGAAAATATCAAATGAATATATCAGCTATAAAAGATATCCCCAATTAAGTCAATCTAGGCCCCTTTTATAATATTTTTTGAAACCGTTTCATTTGAAGTATGAATATATATATACTACCATT
>NZ_JVVG01000013.1:0-13412 GCF_001053265.1 Carnobacterium sp. 1290_CSPC | reverse complement strand
AAAGAAACCAAACTTTTCTTCATAAATCTTTCTCCTCCCAAAACGAAAGATTACAAAAAATCAGCTGCCTCCCAACAGCTGATTTTTTTGTACCTACATTATAGCGCTTTAGTTGATTTAGTATTTTTAAGACTTTAACAAAGTAGGCTGACCTGGTTTAAAGTGGCATCAGTTTATTAGGGAAAGTCAAATGCTTTCTAAATAGCTAAATTACTACATAACGTAAAAAGACTATTATTTTTGGTTCTATAATATTTGGTGTTGATGAGTTTTACCACTCATTGGCACCATCAAAATATATAGGATCGGTAAAGCAAGTGATAAAACATAGGTGATCAATACGCTAGGCAACAGGAAATCATCCTGAAAAAGCCCTTTAATCATCGCGTAATGGGCGAGCTGCCATGGAAGAAACTTCCCGATATTGCGTAATATACTGCCCCTAATGCGGTTTCTGGTATAAGTCACCGTTAAACCTGCCCGCTTCTTCCCTAATGTTTGATGCGGCGGCTTTGCTTCTTTGAAAACGTAGTAAGTCCAAATTGGCAAAACGGTCGTTAAAAATGAAGTCCAATGACTTTGGCTTTCAGTCAGTTCAGGCATTCCGTCCAAAATAACAATATATAAACTCAACGAGACAAGCAGTAGGACCAACAAATAAATGACAATCGTCAAATAATCTATCATTAAAGCTTTTAGCCTTAATTTCAAATGTGTTGCTGGCATAGCCTCACATACTTTCAAACTTTTTTGGAATGCATTGAACCCCTAATCTTCGACTATTTCTTTGACTCTTCCTACAATGTTGTTTTCCAGTTTGACTTTAATCCCATGCGGATGCGTTGGTGAATTCGTCAGTATTCTGGCAACGATGCCTTCCGTCAATTCGCCTGAGCGTTGGTGTTGTTTTTGCACCACACGTACTTTTTGTCCAACTTTGATGTGATCACGTTTATTTCCGTCCATAATGGCCTCTCTTCTACTCTAATTTTTGTTGGCCTTATTATATCGAAAAAAGCTAAGATAAAGAAACTTTACATTTTTATACCTATTAAATTCGTTCGTTCATCAATAGCTCGTGCGTTGTTAGGTTGATTATTTTTAAGCGGCTGTCCGGTTTGATATAAACGGTTTTATACGCAGGTTGGTCTCTTTCGCTAAATATAAATACCCGAGAGTCCGGATTGACGGTTACCAAATGGATCTCAAAATCTTCCGGATTAAAATAATCCTGGATGGTTAGTTCTTTGTATTTTTCATTGGGCGACTCTGCCTCAGATTCGGAAAAATCTTCTTCGGTTGCTGTTTCTGAGTCAGAAGTGTCCGATGTGGATTGGGTAACTGCTGTCGTCTCATCAGGTGAATTTGTTCGGGGCGTTTCTTCAGCAGTTTCAGAATATCCGGCTAAGCTAGCGACAGTTAAAAGAGAGATAAATATCATTTTCATTTTATATTGATTCCTTTCTTCGTTCAACATGACCACTCTTTTCACTATCATATCAACGTTTGGACGTAATTTTAGTAGAAATATTTCCATCGAGTAAGTCAACAAAATACTTTTGACAGCGCTTACATTATGGAATATAATGTAGATTATAATGTATTTTGGCAATACATGATAAAGGGGATTTATACAACATTCTACATTTTATAAGGAGGCTGTAAAAATGGCAATTCATGAAGTTGAATTTAAGTCGTTTAATGAGATCGAGACGGTAAAGGGATGGATTTATACTCCCATTCGCGAACCTATAGGGGTCGTTCAAATCGTTCATGGGTATGGTGAACATTCACGCCGATATCTCCATATGATTTTGACGTTGAATGAGGCCGGTTTTGTCGTGGCCGCCGATGATCATGTCGGACATGGAAAGACCGCTTATGATTCCGACAACTGGTCGAATTGGGGAGACAAAGGCTATATGACAATGGCCGAAGATGAACAAAAACTGCGCGAACTAATCAAGGAAGACTACGGTGACCTGCCCTATTTCATGTTTGGCCACAGCATGGGCTCTATGATTGCCCGACTATATGCGACGAAATATGGCGAAGAGCTGGACGGTTTAATCTTGTGCGGGACTTCAGAAATTTTCCCTAAGATGGAAAATATTGTCTCTGAATTAAAGGCTGAAATCGATGCAGGAAACGGCGAACAAGTGGACCCAGACTATCAAAATCGAATGTTTGAACGGATGACGGAGCGAATTGAAAATCCAAACACGCCAAACGACTGGATCAGTAAAGATCCGGACATTGTGGCGGACCACGCCAATGATCCGTTCAACAACTTCACCTCCGTCCCTAATATTCAATCACTTTATCAGTTTGCTCAAATGATTCAACAAATCCTGGGGACGGAATGGTCCGAGAAAGTCCCTACTGATATACCTATCTACAATATCGCCGGTGATGAAGATCCGGTCGGAAGATATGGCGAAGGCGTCTATGCGGTTTCTAATTGGCTGCTGGAAACGGGCCATCAAGTGAAAACAAAACTGTATTCAGGCTACCGCCATGAAATTCACAACCACCGTGAGATTCGCGATGAAGTCGTCGCAGGCATTATCGACTTTATAACGGAGCACGCCAGAGTAAAAGCTAATTAAATTCTCTAGTCGCTCTTTTCTTAATTAAAAACAGTTGGACGAGCTCAAGAATATGGCAGCTGCCATATTCTTGGCTCTCTGTCAAATAGTGTTGATGAGTCAAATTCAGAACTACAGTTAATCACTGTGGTTCTTTTTTTATAATTAAGTGACCGATGGATTGATTGACTCCGTTGGTGTTTTAGATGCATAAACTGCACAACCTCTACACTGTCAGAGGCGGAGTTGTTAGCTTCCCTAATTTAAGGGTCAGCGATCTGGACGGTTTCTTGGCCGCCCGTTTTGTGTAAAAGAGCGGTTTAGGTTTTCGGCCCGGGTTCAGTAAGTTAAAGCTGATCAAGATTTGGTTTTTCAGATTGATAAAACTGCGATAACCGTAACCCGACCGTTTGATATTTTTAATCTTATTGTTGATTCCTTCCACGGGTCCGTTGGACAAGGTACAGAGAAAGGCATTCTTGATCGGTTCTATGTACTTCTCGAGCGTATTCAAAGCGGTTCGTATTTTATCCGGGTATGTCTCTTTTTTGGCGTCCTTCAGGGTTGTCTGGAAGTAGCCAAACCGTCGGTTGGCCAATGCCCATTTCAAACGGCTCACAATGCGGTAAGCTTTGTCCAGGCGCGGACTGATACTCAGTAAATACTCCATCATGACATACTCACTGACCATGCCCTCATACAGACGATGCGTGAAAAGGCGATGATAGTCGAGATCCGATTCATTTTTGAGGAGCAGCTTCCATTGTTTTTTCAGCTTCGTATAGTCGGTCGGACGGCTGTATCGGATCTTCTTCATCTCTTGGATGCGGATCTGATTTAACGCGCGGTTCAATAATTGAACGATGTGGAAACGGTCGATGATCATTCGGGCGTTCGGGAAACAATCTTTAATCACTTGGATATAAGGCAAATACATATCAATGGTGACCGTTCTAACTTGAAGCCGTGCTTTCAGGGAATAGAGCAAGAAGTAATCCCGCAAGTAGCCCTGTTGCCGGTTCTCAACGATGTCAATCACTTCGTGATTACGCGCATCAATAAAGATCAGGCTCATGGCGCCACTCACGTTCTTCACTGACTTGAATTCATCCATGGAAATGTGTTGGGGGAGATAGTCATAATTATTTCTCAAGCCGTCTCCGTACTTTCTCAATTGCCGGCTGACGGTGTTTGAAGAGACGTTCAAGTGTTTGGCGATCAAAGCCATCGATTGGGTTTCAGCCAATTCCATCGAAATCACTGATTTGATGAGGTTCGAGATGAAGCAATCGCAGTCCACCAGCTTCGTGCGCGCCACAAAGGTCGACCGGCAATGTTTACACAAAAAGCGCTGTTTTTTGAGCTTCAAGAGGACCGGTTTAAAGTTGATGTGGGTCAGTTTGAGTGTGGACAGCTTTGTCCCATTTTTGACGATGTCCGCTGACGAGCGGTTAACGGTCCCGCATTTTTCGCAGGCTTTCGGTGTATAGGTCAATTTCCCGTACAAAACCAAATGGTTTTGGTCGTTGATTCGCTCTTCAGTCACCTGTTCTTCAAAATGGATATTCTTGTCTTTGATTCCGAGCGTTTTTCGTATAAAATATGAATGGGTCATGTGAATCCTCCTGTTTTTTTGTGTGGTAACTTAATTATAGGGGTTCACTGGCCCTTTTTCATTTTATAAATACAAAAAGATGTCAATGAATCAAAACTGATCCATCAACACCAAATATTATAGAGCCTTATTTTTTTATCCTTTTCTAGTAATAAAATTAAAATGACGTCCTGGGGTTTTATCTAGGCGGTATGAAAAACCATCAACCATTGCTAAAGTATCTTGATCAGACAAACGAATATTGTCTGCCAATATACCAACACGTTTTAATTGCTCTGCAACCGTTGCTTGATTATCAATCAAGTATTTCTCTCGACGGGCATCCCATTGAATAAAATCATCCGCATAACCAAGTGCCTTGAATTGGTCAGCAACATCTTGGTCAACTTCAAAAGATTTCTGTGCAATCGAAGGACCAAGAATAGCCTTGATGTTACCCATGTAAATATCTGGGTCTTCATTTTTGATTTGTGCAAAAGTGGCTGACACGATATCTTGAACAGTCCCTTTCCAGCCTGAATGGGTGGCACCAATTAAACCAGTATTTTCGTCATAAAAAAGCACAGGTACACAATCTGCCGTAAAGACGCCAACAACCACATTGCTTTCGTAAGTGTACAAGGCGTCCACATCATCCACCGCATCTTCAGTCGACAGACTACCGCGTCCCTGGTCCTCAGCTTTGACACGGTAAGCTTTTTTGGAGTGGGTTTGATTAGCGAAAACGAACTGGTCGGCGTCAACCTGTAATGCATCCGCTAAATCTTGTCGATTTGCGATAACCAGTGATGCATCTTCCCCAGTATGTAGGGCTAAATTGCCGTTAAGGGTTTGCTTGTTGTCTTTTAAAGTCGTACCAGCAATTAAATTTTCTGGTGTGTCATAGAATTGGATCGTCATAAGGTTCATCCTTTCTGCTTTCAGTTACGCTTATTATAGCAAACAAGCGGTCTGACTAATAAAGTCCTGCAAAAACTGTTAAAATATAAGGAAACAAGAAAATGACCGATAAGGAGATAATTGTATGACAACCAACTTGAACAAAGGGGACCAATTGCATGGTTTCACCCTTGTAGACAGTCAATTTATTCAAGATGCTAACGCCCAAGTCCACACCTTTGCCCACGAACAATCTGGCGGCCAAGTGATTTGGGTTGAAAATGACGACCAAAACCGTTCGTTTGGGATTGGTTTTAAAACACCACCAAAAGATTCGACTGGTGTAGCCCACATTGTGGAACATTCAGTCCTTTCTGGATCACGTAAATATCCAGCGAAAGATCCATTTATGACCATGTTGAAAACGTCAATGAACACCTTCCTAAATGCTATGACCTTTTCAGATATGACCATTTATCCAGTATCATCGATGAATGAAGAAGATTTCCATAACTTAACGGATGTCTATTTAGACGCCGTTTTCTTCCCTAAAATGACCAGCGAAGAAAATATTTTCCGACAAGAAGGATGGCATAAAGAGTTATTCGACAAGGACGAGCCAATAATCTATAACGGGGTCGTTTACAATGAAATGCGTGGGGCTTATTCAGACGCAGAACGCATTATTATGCAAGATGTTACGGCAAATATGCACCCAGGCTCAACCTATGCCCACGAATCAGGCGGTTATCCATACGAAATTCCTGATTTAACATTTGACAATTTCAAACAATTCCACGCCGACCACTACCGTCCAGATAACGCCCTTACCTATGTTTACGGTGACATCGATATCGACCGAACATTAGGTCAAATCAACGGCGATTTCTTCAGTGAATTCTTGAAAAAAGACCAGCAAGTTCAATTTGACTTGCCAGAAACAAAGGATGGCCACATCGAATACCAGGCCTTTTATGACGCTGATGAACGCAAGACAGCCGAAGATGATTCTTACCTTACCTACATGACCCATGTAGGTGCGTCTACAGACTTGACTAATAATTATGTGGCCAATATTTTAAGCGATGCCTTAATTGAATCTGAAGCTGCGCCAATACGACAAGCCCTTATCGAAGCTGGGCTAGCGGAAGAAGTTGAAGCCATTGGGTCAGACGGTTACTACCTAGATTTCGGTCTAGTTCTGAAACAATTCAATCCAGCTAATAAGGACAAGGCCGTTGCTGTAATTAAAGAAACCCTAACTGACCTTGTAGCCAACGGGATTAACCGCGATCTACTTGAAGGGGTGATCAACACCCGCGAATTCGCAGCCCGTCAAGCTGGTGGTGCGATGAAGGCGATTACCTATGAGATCCAAATGACCATGGCATGGCGGTATGGCATGTCTCCGACCGAAGTCCTTCATTTTTCGAAATATTTCGACGATTTAAGAGCGAAGTTGGACACAGACTTCTATGAAAGGTGGATACAAGACAACTTGCTGGCGGCAGATGCCAGCTTAGTCGGTATTTACCAACCGAAAGTGGGCTTATTTAAGGCACAGGACGAGCAATTAACAGCTAAGTTAGCTGCAGAAAAAGCGGCTATGACTGACCAAGACATCCAAGCATTAATTGAGGAAAACCAAGCGTTGCGGGTCTACCAAGATACACCAGACACCGATGAAGCCCGTCAAGCCTTACCAAAGTTAGATATTTCAGATGTACCACGGACAACGCAAGCGATTGCTGAAGAAAAATTAACCGGCCAACAAGGGGTGCCTGTCCTTTTCCATGAACAAGACGCATCAGGCATTCGGTATGTACAAATGGTTTACAAATTAGACCATATTACAGCGGAAGACTTGCCATACGTGAATTATCTAACGATTTTATTAGGGTTATTGGACACGGAAAATTATGATTATCGTCAAATGGACATTGAAATGATGAAGGCGACTGCTGGCATTTCTATGCGACCTAAAGTCTTTATTCGTGAAGGTTCGCAAGATGATTATATGCCAGTCTTGGTGTCATCATTTGCGGCGATTGGTGACCATTCTGCTCGTGGTTTTGAACTATTACAAGATACGATGAAATTTACTGACTTTTCTGATAAGGCACGGATTTTAAATGTCTTACAACGGGTGAAATTCAATATGAGTCAGTCGTATGAAGGGGCTGGCCATCGCGTAGCCATTTCTAGACTACGGTCATTCTACTCACAAGCAGCCGAGTATGAAGACGTCATTTCAGGCCTATCATTCTATGACCACATGACCGACTTAATCGAAAACTTCTCGACCAAGGCAGATGACTTTATTGCTAAATTGATTGAAGTGAATGGCAAAATGTGGGATCCTCGCATGCTGACAGTTAGTTTAACAGCAGATGCAGCGGATAAAGCCACATTACTTGAACAAGTTGATCAGTTTATCGATCAAGCTGACCAGACGGATAACGTTGAACCCGTATCTGTTGAGTTTGATTTAGCGGGGAACAACTACCACGAAGCCATTCAAACAAATGGTAACGTCCAATACGTATCCGTAGGTGGTCGCGTGCCAATTGAAGACTACAATGGTCGTTATGTTGTCTTCGCCAATATCTTATCTAAAGACTACTTACACGAAAATATTCGTGCCAAAGGTGGTGCCTATGGTGCGGGCATCAGTCTAACATCATCAGGTGACGTCACAACCTATTCATACCGAGACCCGAACGTAGATAAGACAGTAGATGTATATCATAAGCTACCGGATTTCTTAGCCAATCCAGGACTTAGCCAAGACGACCTTGATCAACTTATTATTGGTTCAATGACTGCCTTCCATTATCCATTAACACCAGCTAGTGTGAATAACTTGATGGTGACACGTCACTTTAGAGGCATGACCAAAGATATGGTAGATGAACGATTAAGCCAAGCATTAGATACCAAAGTTGCGGATCTAGTTGCCTTTAAAGATCAAATCCAAATCGCACTGGACGCAGATAATTTAGTCGTTTTTGGTAACAAGCAAAAAATCGACGACTCAACGCAAACATTCAACAACAAACGTACGATTTAAGCAAAAAAATTAAAAGAGAGAAAAAAGATTTCACTTCGAAATCTTTTTTCTCTCTTTATTTAGTTAACTGCGATTTGTATTGTCCCAGTCTCATCTCAATATTTAAAAGATAATATTCCACGGCATACAATAAGAATAACAAATAAATAGTTTATTTAGAAAATGTTATTCATTTTGCTTATTGAAGCCCTAGTGCTTCACCAAATGTGAGTGCAACAAAGGCCAAGAGTAATAAGACCCCGCCAACAACCTTCAAACGGGCTTGTTGGGCAGCAGTCATACCTTCAGGGGTTTGCCCCTTCCAGATGATATAAACATTGACTAAAATACATAAAATGGCAAAAATGGTTCCGACTAAATAACGGCTCATATAGGCTCCTTTAATTATAATTGTGACAATTTCACTTCGACGGAAGTTGTCACAGCTTGATTGTTGATACGACTAGTCCCAGAAACGGTCCACTCGATGGATTTAATTTCATTCGTATAACGGTCAGTAACCAATTGAATTTGGTGGACAGCGTCGTTGTTGTAAGACTCACTCACAATACTATTCAATAAATTGTTTAATTGCTGATTTTCCCCAGAGAAAGAAACGGTTTGATCACTTAAAGAACCGGTCCATTCACCGATCGTATCAAGCGTCGTTAATATACTGTGGATTTGACTAAGAGATAGGACATTTAAACGGTCCAAGTGAGAGTCATTGGTTAAACTTTGTTGCCATTCGCTGCCATTTTCCTTGTAGGTAGATTGGGCGTCGTTCATTTCAACTTGTAAGATGGCATCATCACTGCCAGAAGCAAGATTTTTTTGAATAAGTGTTCCAGAAAAGTTATCAGCATTATCATAAGAAAGGGTCGACATAACTGTTTCAGTATTTGCGGGTTCAGTAGTTACCTGTTCGATGGTCGTAGATTGCTTGTAGGATTGGGTTTCAGTTAAAGTTTCATTGACCGCATTACCTAATTCTGTTGACGATTCACGCGCTTCAACGTGGTTACCAACTAGTAACATGATGCTCGCCAATAAAACCCATTTAAATAGTTTTCGCATTTCAGGCACCCTTTATATTTATATTTTAAGTAGTTCGAAGATTGGGAATGTTTATGACGCTATACGTCAAAGGTGATTTCACCTAATATCTCTATTCTATAGAACTTTTGTGAAGATTTAAAGACCAATCGTTTAAAATATCACATTAATTTCCCTTGATTTCAACCACTTGGAAGGGGTCACAGATTTTGAAAAATTATTTGCAGTATTTTGCTGATTTATGACTTATAAACTAGTAAGGGCTTTAAAAAAATGCTAATACGATAGCTTGGCGAAGCTAAAATTATCTCATTGAAGAAACTTTCGGTATAATAACTGTAATGTGATATTGAATCTAATCAATCCACAAAGCAAGAAACTGAAATAAAGTCGTGAAAAAATAGGGATAGACATTAAGATTAGGCGAAAGCGGGGGCTAATGATATGGTGATGAATGGCGTATTAATGCAGTATTTTGAATGGGATTTACCGGACGACGGGACTTTATGGAAAAAGTTAGCGGAAGATGCAGAACACTTGGCATCAATTGGGATTTCTCATGTGTGGATGCCACCAGCAACTAAAGGTCAATCGAGTGACGACGTTGGTTACGGGACTTACGACTTATTTGATATTGGGGAATTTGATCAAAAAGGGACGGTTCGTACCAAATACGGGACCCGCGCAGAATACCAAGCGGCAATTGATGCCTTACATGAACAGGATATTTGGGTGCTAGCGGATGCCGTTTTAAACCATAAGGGTGGGGCTGATGAAACGGAAGTATTCCAAGCCTACCCAATGAACCCAACAAATCGACAAGAAAAGCTTGGTGAAGCTCGAGATATTGAAGGTTGGACCAAATTTACTTTTCCAGGTCGAAATGGTGAATACTCAGACTTTATTTGGGATTTTAACTGCTTCTCTGGGATTGATTTTGACCAAAGAACAGGTGAAAGTGGCATCTTTATGATTAAAGGTGAGAATAAAGGTTGGGCAGATGATGAAGCAGTGGACGGAGAGAATGGTAACTTCGACTACTTGATGTTTGCAGATATTGATTATGGTAATCCTTATGTTCAAGAAGAAGTCTTAAAATGGGCGCGTTGGTATTTAGATTCTTTTAATTTAAATGGCTTTAGAATGGATGCCTTAAAACATATCGATTTTGCTTTTATCGACCAGCTAATATCTGCTTTACGAGAAAATAATCCAGATATTTATGTTGTAGGGGAATACTGGCAAAGTAATACCGGTGTACTTTTCGATTATTTAGCGGAAACGGATTATCAAATTGACCTATTTGATGTGGCCTTACATCAACGTTTTAAACAAGCAGCTGCATCTTGGGATCAATTTGATATGGGATCTCTGCTTGAGGGATCACTCTTAAAAGATAGACCGGATCTAGCTGTACCATTCGTTGATAATCATGATTCCCAGCCTGGACAAGCCCTCGAGTCGTGGATAGATGAATGGTTTAAACCGATTGCTTATGGTCTGATTCTCTTACATCAATCAGGCTTGCCAACTATTTTCTACGGAGATTATTATGGTATTGAAAGTATCGACTACAAAGGTTTCCAAGAGACCTTAGATAAGCTTTTAGCCTTAAGACGTGGAAATGCCTACGGTGATCAACATGATTATTTTGACCATAAAAATTGTATTGGTTATACCCGAACTGGCGATGATGAACATCCAGACGGACTCGCTTTTATCGCAACCAATGGTGAACAGGCGAAGAAACGTATGTATGTAGGAGAACTCCATGTAGGAGAAGAGTGGGTAGACGCGATGGGTGAAATTGAAGGATCGGTAACTATTGAAGAGGATGGTACTGGTGTATTTAAAGTACATGCCGGGTCAATGTCCGTTTGGGTCAACAAGTCTGATGCAGACCATATTGACGGTGAAGCAGATGAAGATTTTGAAGATACTAGCTATCTTGGAGAAACCCCTACTGAAGAAATGGCTGATCCGGATGTAGAAGCAGCACAAGTGGAAGATGGGGAAGTGGCTGCTGCTGACCAGAGCGAGTAAGTAACACTGAATCCACATGGTCTAACATTTAGAAATCTGCTAATCAATGGTATAATAGGTCAGTAAAATTCAAGTATGCGTAGTAAAGGATGGAATTTGTTTATGACAGTAGAAAATACACGAGGATTTGAGAAAATCTCGGCCTATGCGAATGATGAGGCAATTACATTACCAAGACGTTCAACAACCCTATCGGCTGGCTACGATATCGCAGCGGCTGAAGATATTGTTGTACCGGCAATGTGGAAGACTGGTGTGAAGCATGTGCTAAAAGACCTCGCTCATTTAAATGTAGCAGGTGAAGTAGACGAAAGTGCTATGAAACCAGTGCTAGTGCCAACAGGTCTGAAGGCTTATATGGGCGAGAATGAATACTTACAATTAGCTTGTAGGTCTTCGAATCCTCTTAAACGTGGGCTTTCATTACCTAATGGGATAGGTATTGTTGATGCAGATTACTACAATAATGAAAATAATGAAGGTCATCTATTTGTTCAATTAGTAAACTTTGGTTTACGTGACGTTCAAATTAAAAAAGGTGAGCGTATTGCGCAAGGGATTTTCCTTTCTTTCTTAACGACTGCTGATGACCAGCCAAGTGATCAAGTGCGTGCAGGTGGTTTTGGCTCTTCCGGTCAATAATAGTCAGTTGCCATTTTTCAAATAAATAGAAAGGAGTGAAGTCCAATATGGCGAAGAAAACGACAACGAGATATGTGTGTCAGGCTTGTGGTTATGAGAGTGTTCAGTTCTATGGCAAGTGTCCGAATTGTGGGGCCTGGAACCAAATGGAAGAGGAACGCTTATATGGGAAGACTATTGCTCATCCTGAAACCCGCGTTGGACAAGCCAATTCAAGCCGGATGAAGCCACAAAAATTAGCGACGGTTAAAGGGGAAGAAACCCCGCGTATCCAAACCCAATTAGGCGAATTAAATCGCGTCTTAGGTGGCGGTGTGGTGCAAGGTTCGCTGGTTTTAATTGGTGGTGACCCAGGGATTGGGAAGTCAACGTTAATGCTACAGGTATCAGCTGAATTGCATCAGAGTGCTGGGCCAGTTTTATATGTGTCCGGAGAGGAATCGATGCATCAAATCAAGCTACGAGCGGAGCGACTAGGATTTGAAGGTGCAGATTTCTATGTTTATGCAGAAACTGATATGGCGGCTATCCAAGATGCCATTTATGACTTACAACCGCGCTTTGTAGTGATTGACTCTATTCAAACTATGACCCACGAGGATGCGACATCAACGGCTGGATCAGTTGGCCAAGTCCGCCAAACGACAGCAGAGTTAATGAAATTAGCGAAGTCACAAAATATCGGTATTTTTATCGTTGGCCATGTGACGAAAGAAGGAAACATTGCTGGACCGCGTATTCTAGAACACATGGTGGATACTGTACTGTATTTTGAAGGTGAGAAGCATGATACTTTCAGGATTTTACGGGCAGTGAAGAACCGGTTTGGGTCAACCAATGAAATAGGTGTCTTTGACATGCAACAAGACGGCCTGCATGAAGTCGCTAACCCTTCCGAACTCTTCTTAGAAGAAAGACTAGCTGGCACTAATGGATCAGCGGTTGTTGCTTCGATGGAAGGAACACGACCGATTTTAACGGAAATTCAAGCGCTACTTACACCTACCTCATTTGGGAATGCCCGTAGAACAGCTTCTGGCTTAGATTATTCACGGGTATCACTAATTATGGCTGTACTTGAGAAGAGAGCCGGTTTAATGCTTCAAAATCAAGATGCCTACCTCAAATCAACTGGTGGCGTCCGTTTAGATGAACCAGCGATTGACCTGGCTATCGCTGTAGCTGTGGCTTCTTCATACCGAGAAAAAGAAACCAAACCAACTGATTGTTTCATTGGAGAAATTGGTTTGACTGGTGAAATTAGACGGGTAACAAGAATTGCGGAACGTGTTCAAGAAGCTGAAAAACTAGGTTTTGAGCGGATTTTTATCCCAAAAAATGCGATATCAGGTTTAACTGGCAAACAAAAAATACAAGTAGTTGGTGTAACTACTGTAAGAGAAGTATTGAATGCGATTTTTCCAAAATAGATAAATACTGGAGAGTTTGGGCCGAAGGGTAGCCAAGCTCTCTTTTAATCTCGGCTCTACAATATATAGGACTGATGACTTCAAAAAAAGAGGAATCTCCATTATCATAA